>JADGPN010000318.1 GCA_017882465.1 Solirubrobacteraceae bacterium | reverse complement strand
TGATCGCCGATCGTGCCGCGGCGACGTCCTCGTCGGTGAGCGTGCGGTCGGGAGCACGGAAGGACAGCCGCAGCGCCAGCGAGACGTTGCCCGTCCCGAGCCGCTCAGGGTCGCGGTAGACGTCGAACACGTCAGCGGCGGCCAGCAGCGGCGCGCCGCTGCGGCGCACGAGCGCGAGCAGCTCGGCGGCGGAGACCGAGTCCTCCACCACCACCGCCAGGTCCTCGCGCACCTCTGGGAAGCTGGTCAGGTCCTCGTACATCGGCACAGTCGTTACGTGATCGATCACGGCGTCGAGGTCGAGTTCGAACACGGCGACCGATTCCTCGAGGTCCCACGCGGCGGCCACCAGCGGGTGGACCTCGCCCAGCCATCCGACCTGCTCTCCGCCCGCGTTCACCGCGGCCGAGCGGCCAGGGTGCAGGAACGGCTCGGCGGCGCGAGCGACCGCCCAGGGCACCCGGAGCGTGTCGAGCAGCCCGGCCAGCACACCCTTGGCGGCGAAGAAGTCAGCCCGCCGCGGCTCGGGATCGCGCCAGGTCCCCGGCCGTGCCGGACCCAGCATCAAGCCGCCGATGTGCTGCGGCTCTCGCGGCAGCGGGCGGTCGGAGGCCAGGTACACGGCCCCGGCCTCGAACAGGCGCACCGCGCCCAGGCCATGGGAGCGGTTGCGGCGCGCGGCGTCGAGCAGCGAGCCGAGCAGCGTCGTGCGCATCCGCGAGTGGTCGAGCGACATCGGGTTCTCGAGCGCCACCTCCTCACGGCGCGGATCGTCCGGCGGCAGGCGCAGCCGATCGGCGAGCTCGGGGCCGACGAAGCTCCAACCCACGATCTCGTGCAGCCCGTGGGCGCTGAGCGCATCGGAGGCCCGCCGGCGCTGGCGCTGTCGCGTCGTCAATCGCCCGGAGGCCTCGTGACGCGAGGGCAGGGTGGCGGGCAGGCTCTGCAGCACTCCGAGCCGGGCCACCTCCTCGATCAGGTCGGCCTCCCGGGTGATGTCCGCGCGCCGGAACGCCGGCACGGTGACGTCGAGGCCGTCCTCCGCCGCGGCGACGCCGAACTCCAGCGCGGTCAGGATCTCGGCGCTGCGCTCACGCGGAACCGGCGCTCCGAGCAGGCGGCTGACCCGCGCGTCCCGGAGCCGGATCGTGATCGGGTCGGGACCGGGTCCGCCGAGGTCGATCGTGCCGGGAGCCACCCGGGCCCCGCACAGGTCGATCATCAGCCGGGTCGCGACCGCCTGCGCGTGCATCGCCTGCTCAGGCTGGATCTGCTTCTCGAACCGGGTGGAGGCCTCGCTGCGCAGCCCGAGCAGCTGCGAGGTGCGGTGGATGTTGGGGCCGATCCAGTTGGCGGCCTCCATCAGGACGCGGATCGTGCCCGGCTCCACCTCCGAGCGCGCGCCCCCCATCACGCCCGCGATCGAGGTCGGGCCCTGCTCGTCGGCGATCAGCAGCATCTCGCCGTCAAGCGTGCGCGTCTGGCCGTCGAGCGTATTCACGGCCTCCCCCTCGCTCGCGCGCCGGACCGTCAGCTTGCCGCCGGCGACGTGGTCCAGGTCGAACGCGTGTAGAGGCTGCCCGGTCAGCAGCATCACGTAGTTGGTGATGTCGACGACGTTCGAGATCGGGCGCTGCCCGGCGGCCATCAGGCGGGCCTTCAGCCACGGCGGCGAAGGGCCGATCTTGACGTCCTCGAACACCCGCGCGGTGAAGCGCGGGCACAGCTCGGGCGACTGCACCTCGATCTGGATCAGCTCAGGGTCCGCAGGCCCGGTGCTGCCGGGGTCCTCAGACCAGGGCGGCGGCTCGAGCGGGGCGCCGGTGGCGGCGTGTACCTCGCGCGCGACGCCGTAGACGGCGAGGCAGTCCGGCCGGTTGGGGGTGATCTCGAGCACGAACACCTCGGTCGAGATCGGGAGCACGGTGGCCAGCGGAGTGCCGGCCACCAGACCCTCTCCCAGCACCACGATCCCGGCATGCTCGATCCCGATCGCCAGCTCGTCCTCGGCCAGGATCATTCCCTGCGACTCGATGCCGCGGAGCTTGGCGGCGGTCAGCTCGCTCCCGTCCGGCATCACGGCGCCCGGAGTGGCGACAGCCACGGTCTGACCGGCGGCGACGTTCGGAGCACCGCACACGATCGTGGACGGCGCGGCGCGGCCGGTGTCGACGACGCACACGCTGAGCCGGTCGGCGTCGGGATGCCGTCCCGCCTCGAGCACCTTGCCGACGACGAAGTGCTCGAGCGCCCCGACGCCTTGATGCTCGACGCGCTCGACCTCGGTGCCGGTCATGGCCAGGCGCTCGGCCAGGGCGGCCGAGCTGAGCGCGGGGCGCGTGTATTCGTGCAGCCATTCGAGCGGGACGCGCATCAGCCGAACTGCTCCAGGAAGCGGATGTCGTTGTCGAAGAACAGGCGCAGGTCCGGAACCCCGTGCTTGAGCATCGCAATCCGCTCGATCCCCATCCCGAACGCGAAGCCCTGGATGCGCTCGGGGTCGTAGCCGTGCTGGCGAACGTACGCGAACACGTTGGGATCGACCATCCCGGCACCGAGGATCTCGATCCACGCCGTGCCCTTGCACAGCGGGCAGCGGCGGCCGTCGGCGGTGGTGCCGTCCTTGCAGTTGAAGCACGAGACGTCGACCTCGACGCTGGGCTCGGTGAAGGGGAAGAAGTGCGGCCGCAGGCGCACCTGGCGCTCCTCTCCGAACGTCGCGCGGGCGAAGGCCAGCAGCGTTCCCTGAAGGTCGGCCAGCGTGATGTCGGTATCCACCGCCAGCCCCTCGATCTGATGGAACTGGGGCGTGTGGGTGATGTCGGAGTCCCGGCGGTAGACCCGGCCCGGGACGATGATGTAGATCGGCGGGCACTGCAGCTCCATGGCCCGGATCTGCATCGGCGAGGTGTGCGTGCGCAGGACCACGTCGGGGCCGGCGTAGAAGGTGTCGGTGCGCCCCCGGGCCGGGTGGGTGACATCGTGATTGAGCGCGTCGAAGTTGTAGTAGACGGTCTCGATCTCAGGACCCTCGGCCACGTTGAAGCCAAGGCCGATGAAGATGTCCTCGATCTCGCGCCGGGTGGTGGTGAGGAGATGCAGGCGCCCGATCGACGGCGGCGGGTCGCCGGGCAGCGTGACGTCGACGCGATCCTCGACCAGCTTCGCGTCGAGCTCCTGGGCCGCGAGCTCGCCCGCCCGCGCCTCGATCAGCCGGTCCAGCGTCTGACGGGCCTGGTTGGCGGCCTTGCCGACCGCGCCGCGCTGCTCGGGCGGCAGCTCGGCGACGCCGCGCAGCAGGTTCGGCAGCTCGGCCTTGCGCCCCAGATACTGGATCCGCGTGTGCTCCAGCGCGGCGCTGTCGGGAGCCGCGGCGATCGCGGCCTCGGCCTCGGTCCGGATCTCGTCGATGCGATCGTTCATCGCGCCGGGATCCTATGCGTGAGCTCGTACAGGGCTACGGTCGCCGCCATGGCTGCGTTCAGCGAATGGGTCAGGATCGGGATGTGGGCCACGTGGTCCGCCGCCGCCGTGAGCTCGTCCGGCAGCCCATCGCGCTCCGAGCCGACCACGATCGTGATCGCGGGCGGGGCGCAGGAGGCGAACAGCTCGCCGAGCGCGACGCCCGCGCCGGCCACCAGGGCGACCGTCTCCCCGGGCAGCTCGCCAGGCTCGCCCGATGCGCGGGCCAGCGGCACGCCGAACAGGGAGCCCATGCTGGCGCGCACCGCCTTGGGGCCATAGGGGTCGGCGGTTCCGGGTCCGACCGCGATACAGGAGGCGCCGAAGGCCTGGGCCGAGCGCAGCACCGCGCCGACGTTGCCGGGATCGTGGATCCCGTGCAGGTAGACGCACAGCGGGCCCGCCGGCGCCGGGGCCCAGCGCTCCTCGAACACGCCGAGCATGCGGGTGCCCGACCCCAGCGCAGAGGCAGCGGACAGCAGCTCGGGCTCCACCTCGGTTCCTCCGAGGCCGCTTCCGGCCATGCAGTAGCGCTCGAGCGCCGGCCATCCTGCGGCGTCGGCGGCCGCGAGCAGATCCTCGCCCTCGGCCACGAAGCGCCCCGCCTGCTCGCGGGCGCGGCGCTGGTGGGTCAGCTTGCGGATCTGCTTGAGCTTCTCGTTGTGTGGGCTGGTGATGGTCATCGGAAACGAAAAAAGGCGCCGTCCTTGGAGGAGCGGCGCCCGGGTGGCGGTGCTGGTGGGTCGGCGTGTCTGTCAGCCGGCCGCCAGCGCCTCACGGGCGCGGTCGGCAAAGCGTCGGAACGTGTCGGCATCGCGGACTGCGATGTCGGCGAGGATCTTGCGGTCCAGCTCGACGCCGGCGAGCAGGAGACCGTGCATGAACTGGGAGTAGGAGAGGCCGTTGATGCGCGCCGCGGCGTTGATCCGCGTGATCCACAGGCGACGGAAGTCGCGCTTGCGGTTGCGCCGGTCGCGATAGCGGTACTGATCGGCCTTGAGGACGGCCTCCTTGGCGGTCCGGTAATGCCGGCTCGCGTCGCCCCGGTAGCCCTTGGCCAGCTCGAGCGTCGCGCGCCGCTTCTTCCGGGCGTGGACCGAGCGCTTGACGCGGGTCATGACTTCTTGGCCCCCAGCATCCTCTTGATCCGGGGCGTGTCGTGCTTGGAGACAATCAGCGGCCGGGCCAGCTCACGCTTGCGCTTCGGCGGCTTCTTCTCGAGGATGTGGCTCGAGAACGCGTGACGCGCCCGGACCTTGCCGGTGGCGGTCAGCTTGAAGCGCTTCTTGGCGCCCGAATGCGTTTTCATCTTGGGCATGGCGACGCCGAAGTAAAGCAGACGTTCGCCTGTGACCGGCTGCGGCGGCGGGCGCGGTCGTGTGCTGCCCGGCCGTCAGGCGGGGGGCGCGGTCGCGTGCGGCGCGGCCGTCAGGAGGGGGGCGCGGTCGCGTGTGGCCCGGCGGTCAGGCCGTGGCGCCGCCGGCCGCGGGCTCCGCGGCATCGCCCGTATCCGGTGTCGCGGCGGCGGGCTCGGGCTCGGTGCCTGCGGCCGCGGG
>JADGPN010000317.1 GCA_017882465.1 Solirubrobacteraceae bacterium | reverse complement strand
GGTCCTGATCGTCGCCGACATCGTCCGGACCATAATCGTTGACCCGACCATCGAGAGTGTCGCCGTCCTTGGCATCATCGTCGTTATCCGGATCCTCCTCAGTTTCTCGCTCGAAGTGGAGATCGATGGCGTCTGGCCGTGGCGCCGGTGGCAGCTGGCCAGCAGCCTGGATACCAAAGCGCCGCCTGACAACTCTTAGTCGTTCTCCGTTAGCGCGCATCAAGCCCGGCGGCACGACACCCAGGTCCGGGTCAAAGCCAGGCGTGTCGACCCGGAAGTTCGCCCGGGTCGCCGAGCCGGTCGGCGAGCCGGTCGAGCGGACCAGCTCGTCGAAGAGGAAGAGCACGGTGTCGGAGATGTTCATCGAGAAGACCCGCACCGCGCTCGGCGAGCTGATGGCCCGCCGGCTGGAGGACATGCGCCTGGCGGTGATGATGCTCGACGGGCTCGAGATCGCCGGCCGGGTGCAGGTCGTCGCGTTGGGTGTCACGACCGAGGGCGTGAACGTCCCGCTCGGGCTGTGGGAAGGCAGCACGGAGAACGCGACCCTCGCCCGGTCGCTGCTGGCCGATCTCGTTGACCGGGGCCTGGATCCGGGGCAGGCGATCCTGTTCGTCCTCGACGGCGGGAAGGCGCTCTGAATGCAGTCGCGAACTTCGAGTTCGAGCGTCTGATTGACCGGGTCCGCGGGCCGCGGAGAAGGAATCGGTCGTGATGTGTAGTACTCAACGGACTGATGGCGCTCCGTCGGGCCTACGCGGACGAGTACGCGGTGCGGGTCAACCGCGCGGCGGTTCTAGTGCGCGGCCTGGTGCCTGCGGACTCGGTGCGTGCGGTGCAGGCCGAGTTCGATCTGTCCGAGCGGCAGGCGCGACGCTACGTGAACGTGGCGCTGGAACAGCCCGATGGTGTGCCGGTGCCGGAGCGCACGGCGGTGTTCACGGTCCGGCTGGCGCCGTCGCTGATCGGCGGCTTGCGCGATCGTGCGGGCGCGAGTGGTCAGACGTTGAGCGCGGTGACTGCCGAGGCGGTGCGTGGCTATCTCGCGGGTGCGGGGCAGCGGGGCGATGGCCAGGCGGGTTGAGATCGAGTTCGTCGGCGACCGGCTCGCCGGCGCAAGGCTGGCGCAGGCGTACTCGGCGCTGGCGCCCGAGCGTCGGCGTGTGACAGGCAACGAAGGGAGCGATGATGACTGGCACGGCCACGCGAACGGACGGGCAGGCGAGGGTCGCGGCGATCTATGCGCGGGTGTCCTCCGAGCGCCAGCGTCAAGAGCAGACGATTCAGAGTCAGACCGCCGCGCTGCGTGAACTTGCCGAGCAGCGCGAGCTGATTGTTCCTGAGGAGTTCATCTTCGAGGACGACGGGTTCTCTGGCGCGAGCTTGCACCGCCCGGCGCTCGAGCGGCTTCGCGACAGGGCCTTCGAGGGGTGCTTCGAGGTAGTGCTGTGTCACGCCCCGGACCGTCTTGCGCGTCGCTATGCCTACCAGGTGCTGGTGCTCGACGAGCTCGCGCGCGGCGGGATCGAGGTCGTGTTCATCAAGGAGCCAGAGTGGTCGGGCTCGCCGGAGGATGAGCTGTTGCGCCAGTTCCAGGGGATGATCGCCGAGTATGAGCGCGCGCAGATCGCCGAGCGTTGTCGCCGCGGGAAGCTTGCATCGCGCGCGAGCCGGTGCCGTGTCGGTGCTCTCCCACGCGCCCTACGGCTACCGGTATGTGAAGAAGACCGAGCACGCCGACGCGTTCTTCGAAATCAACGAGCCACGATCCTCGCCGAGCTCGGCGACACCCACAGGTTTCAGAACTCACGCGACGTCGTCCGCTACGGCGGGTTGGACATCACCGTCAAGCAATCAGACCAACACCGCGCACCCGGGCATCTCTCACGTCAGGGACCGCCCGCGCTGCGCTGGGCGCTATACGAAGCCGCGCAGGTCGCCCGCAGGCCCGGGAGTCCAGACCGCGACTACTACCTCCAGACCGCCGAGCGGATCGGCGGTAACCGAGCGTGCCTCGCGGTCGCACGCAAACTCCTCAAGCGCTGCTACCACACGCTACGCGAACTCGGCGATCACGCGCTGACGCCCGCGTGACACCCCACTCGTTCGTGCGCGCCAAGTCCTCAATCACAAGATGCGCCGCGGCCGGCTCCCGAGAACCTGCTGCCGACACCCAGGTGGACGGCCCAGAAAGAACGAGCGGCCGCAACGCTTACCCCAGCGGGATCACCCCATCAACCATCATGTCGCCGGCCGGGAACCAACCCTGGTCGTGGACCGAAGTAAGCCCGGGCGCCCGCGCACAAACGACCCCAACCCTCCAACGCGCCGACGCGCCACCCGACCAACAACTCCGGGGGGCTTGACGAGGGACGCTGGGACAAGTAAGCAGGTCTTCCCCGGCACAGGCGCGGGGGAGGGCTTGCACCGACAGGAGCAGCGCGGTGACCGGCCGGCATACGGCCGGTCTTTTGGAACTGGCGCGCCGACCGCTGCATCGCTCGCCCCCACCAATCGCGGACTACGGCTTGCCGTGCCGCAGTAGCTCGAGTAGCTCGTCAGTGCTTCCCAGCTTCGCGGTTTCGCCGAGGGCGAAGCGATCGCCGTGCATCGCGAACGAGTAGACGCCGCTTGACACGGCCCACCCGTTCACTGGCTGCCAGCTGACCGCGGACACGCGACTCATGGCAACGGCCATGGTGGTGAGAAGCATTTGAATCGATGCACAGAACGAGCTCATCACCTCGAGTGCCACCGGGTCCTCATTGAAGAGGAGCACGCTTTTCTGGTCGGCGACGCGCCAGTCCGGTCCGAATCTGCCCGCCACAAGTACGCCGTCTCGTGAGACCAACTCATCAAACTCGCTCATCTTCGAAGCGCTCCTTTCGGCACTCAGACCCGGGGCGACCGTGGTCGCGGTTCCATCATTGGCGCCGGGCGGCCGGAGGTCGTCATCCCAAACAGGTGACGGGTGGATCAGGTTGTGGCGTCGTCAGCGCAATCCACGGCGTCGCGAGCTTCATCGTTCGATCATCCCAACCGGGTGATGCGAGGTGAAGCGATGCAGCGCATTATTGGCCAGGCTCGCGCAGGCTCTCACGCTGGTTCACAGGAGGAGTTGATGAGACGGTGAGGTGGGTCCCGCGATCCCGGTTCGCGTGTCGAGAACGCACCATCCGCTTCCTGACAGGACGTCCGTGAGCGAGCCGCCGCGGCCGCCAGGCGCGGACGGGCAGGCCCCCGCCGGGCCCGGTTTCGTGGCCCTCAACCGGTCTCCTGGGTTCTGGGCGACCATCGGGTATGCGGTTGTGTTCGGCGTTGTGCTGGCGTTCGCCGCGCTCGCGTTCCTCGGGCTGATCAAGGGAGGCACGAATCTGTGGTTCACGCTCCCGCAGAACCCCGGCTGGTTCGATGGGAGTCTGTGGTGGGTGGCGGTGACCGCCGGTGCGGGGCTAGTCGTCGGCGTCATGCGGCGCGCGTTTGACGTCCCGATCAAGTTGCCCGGCACGATCGCGGAGCTCAAGGCTCAGCGGGTGGAGCCATCGACGGTGCCGGCCGCGGTGGCTGTGTCGCTGGTGTCGCTCGTCGGTGGGGCAAGCCTCGGGCCCGAAGGTGGGTTGGGGATGATGGGTGGCGGGCTCGGGACGTGGATCTCGGAGCGGCGGAAGCTGCCCGAGGAGATGCGGGCGACGAACACGCTGAGCGGGATGGCGGGCGCATACGGCGGCCTCTTGTCATCCCCGATCCTGGCCGTGATCCTCGTGCTCGAGGTCGCGCGGCCGAAGGCCGCGCGCATGGCCGACACGTTGGTGGCGGGCCTGTTGGCGTCCACGGTCGCGTTTGCCGTGTATTTCCCGATCGCGGGGTCGACGTTCGTCGGGCTCTACACGCTGCCGTCGTTCAAGTACAAGGACTGGCAGCTGCTGGCGGCGATCCCGCTCGGCCTGGTAGCGGGGGCGCTGGCGTTGATCACGGTTGTAATGATCGGATTGATGGCGAAGCTCACCGCTCCGTTGGTCAAGCGGACGGTCCTTCGCTCGACGGTCGGCGGAATCGCGTTCGGGCTCGTCGGCGTGGCGCTGCCGCTGACGCTGTTCACGGGAACCGGTCAGCTAGCGACGGTGATCCACGACGGGACGGCGCTCGGCGCGGGTCTGTTGATCGCGGTCGTGTTCGCGAAGATCCTCGTGTTCGCGCTGTGCGAAGCCACCGGCTTCATCGGTGGTCCGTTCCTCGTGATGCTGTTCATCGGCGGCACCGCGGGGACGGCGGCGCATGTACTGATCCCGGGGCTGCCGGAGGGGCTGGCCTTCACGGCGATGTTCGCTGCCCTTCCGGGAGCGCTCGTCGCGGCGCCGTTCTCGCTGATCCTCCTGGGTGTCATCACGACCCAGATCGGCACGCTGCAGATCGCTCCCGTCGCCGTCGCCGTGCTCACCGCCTACCTCGCCGTCTCCGGCTCAGGGCTCCTGATGCGCCTGATGAGCCGCGCGCGCAAGCCCAGCCCTGCAGCGACGAAGCCGGCGACCGAACCCACAGCAGGAAGCTGACCGGACTCGGCGCTGGTCGAAGGGGTCAGTTCGGCGTGGTCAAGCCGATGAGCTGTTGCCCGGGCTGGAGCGGCGTTCGGTCGCCGGCGGCGAGGACGTGCAGGTTCTTCCCGGGGGTGAGGACGAACATCGGTATCCCGTTCGCACCGAGGCGAGCGCGTGGGTCCGTGTCTCCGTTCGTTCCCGCAGCGTCGGCGACGGCGATTTTGGCTCCGGCCTGGATGCGGGCTAGGAGCTTGTCGTGGGTGGCGGAGTCGTCGAACAGCACCGGCACCCGGGCGAAGAGGGCAGCGGCCGGCCGGTCGTTGATGGGGAGCTGGAGTACGTGGCCGCGGTCGAAGTATTCGGAGAGGTCGGTCGCGA
Source organism: Solirubrobacteraceae bacterium (assembly GCA_017882465.1). GTDB lineage: Bacteria > Actinomycetota > Thermoleophilia > Solirubrobacterales > Solirubrobacteraceae > Palsa-465. The sequence continues at coordinate 106 of JADGPN010000317.1, read as the reverse complement.
GCATCGCGTTGAGGGCTTCATCGTCGCTGACGGCGAGCGCGTAGTCGAGTCCGTCGAGTTCGGATGGAGCGGTTTCGCCGGCGTTCGCTGTGGGATCGCGGCGGTA
>JADGPN010000316.1 GCA_017882465.1 Solirubrobacteraceae bacterium | reverse complement strand
CGCTCCCTCGAGCGCCGCGAGCTCCTTGCTCACGAGGTGCCGTTCGTGCAGGAGACGATTGACGAGGTCGACGAGCTGCTCACGCTGACCGGCCTGCGGCTGATCTGGGAGCTCAACAAGGCGTAGGCGCGGGGCGGCGGAGGGCCGCGCTTGCTGGGCGCGCCGCGGGGGGGCGGCGGGGATCGAGCTCAGCTCGGCGGGAGCGGCACGTCCGGGGTCCTGGCCACGGTCACGGCCAGGATCAGGAACGGCAGCGCGCGGCGGTCCGTCGGGTCCGGGCCCGCCACCTGCTCGTAGGTGTCGAGCAGCCCGCGAATGGCGGCGAAGACCGGCGCGTCGTCGATCTCATCCGGGACGTCGCAACCGAGCCGGGCCAGGGCGATCATCTCGCCGCCATCGCCGCCCCGGTAGCTGGCCATCGCCCCGAGCATCAGGAACTCGGCCACGCGGTCGAGCAGTACATGCTGCGCCCGGTCGTGTTCGCCGACCGCGGGCCCGCACGGCTCGAGCTTCTCCGCCCCGGCCAGGCGCAGCGACTGCTCCGAGGCGATCGAGGAGACCTGCTCCGGCGACAGCCCGGCCTGGAGCGCGGCGCGCAGCATGAACGCCGCCGACATCAGCGTGGCGCTGTACGGCGCGTCGCTGGCGAACAGGATCTGGCCGGGAGGAACGAGCGAGAACAGGGCCCCCAGATCGGCCGGCATCCACCAGGCGGTGTCGAACAGCAGGTTCGGGTGGTCCGGCGCCGCGCGCCAGATCCACGACAGGTCGCAGATGCCCGCGTGGGCCAGGATCAGCCGGGCGTCGGGGAACTCCCCCGCCAACGCCACGCAATGTGCGCCCAGCGCGGGAATCCCGCGCCCGGCGTGGATCAGGACCGGGAGGCGGCGCTCGGCCGCGAGCGCCACGAGCTTGCGAACCTCGCAGTGATCGAGCATGAAGCCCTCGGCGCGCGGATGCAGCTTGATCCCGCGGGCGCCTCGCGCCAGGCACCGCTCGGCCTCGGCCACGGCATCGGCGTTGGGATCGACGCGGCAGAACGGGACCAGCAGCCCGTGATACTCGCGAGCGTGCTCGAGCACGGCATCATTGGCCGGCGGATATCCCGCCGGCTCGTGCATCGGGAACACGAACGCGCCCTTGGCCCGCGCCTGCATCAGTCCGGCCGTGAGCTCCTCGAACGTGCAGCTCATCCCATCCGGATCGTTCTGGCCGAGATGGGTGTGCGCGTCGAACAGCTCGAGCCCGGGGATCTGGGCCCGGATCGCGTCAACCCAGGGATGAATGTGCTCGGCTAGGTCCATCGACCAGGGATTCGTACCATGAACCCGTGCCCGGCAAACTGACAGACGGCTGGAACCTCGGCGGCGTCGAGGTCGGCAATCGCGTCGTGCTCGCGCCGCTGGCCGGCATCGGCAACTGGTTCGTGCGCCTCCAGGCCAAGCGCCACGGGGCCGGGTTGGTCGTCTCGGAGATGGTCTCGAGCTTCGCCGTCCACTACGGCAACGAGCGCACCTGCCGTGAGCTGCTGCGCATCCATCCCGACGAGCATCCGGTCTCGATGCAGCTGTTCGGACACGATCCCGACGTGATGGCCTCGGCCGCCGAGGCGGTCGCCGCCGCGGGGGCCGACCTGATCGACATCAACATGGGCTGTCCGGTGCCCAAGGTGTGCAAGACCGGCGCCGGCGCCGCGCTGATCGAGAACCCCGATCGCGCCGTCGCGCTCGCCCGAGCCGCCGCGCGGGGCAGTGGCCTCCCCGTCACCGTCAAGCTCCGCCCCGGCCGGCGGCCGGGCGAACGGGGCGGCGTCGCGCTGGCCCATCGGCTGGTCGAGGAGGCAGGAGTGGCCGGCGTGTGCATCCATCCCCGTCACGCGTCCCAGCGTCATCGCGGCTCGCCGGATTACGACCTGGCCCGCGGGCTGGTGGAAGCTCTGCCGGTGCCGGTGCTGATCTCCGGCGGCCTGCACACGGCCGAGAAGGCCCACATCGCCTACGAGCGCACAGGAGCGGCCGCGGTGCTGCTCGCCCGCGGGTCGCTGGGGAACCCGTGGCTGTTCGAGCATGTCCTCGGCACCCGCGGCGACGAGCCCGAGCGCGACGAGATCCTGGCCGAGCTCGGCTGGGTGATCGACTGCGCCATCGACCACATGGGAGCCGACCGGGCGGGGCGCTACCTGCGCAAGTTCTACCCCTGGTACGTCGAGCGCCTCGGGGGCGGCAAGCCGCTGCAGGCCGCTCTGCAGACGGCACCCACGCTCGAGGACGTCCGGGCGCTGCTGGCACCGGCGCTGGCGGTGGGGTGAGGGCGGGCTCGGGTGTCGGGCGGGGCCGCCGGGGCCTGGGCGATGAGCGCCGGAGCGGGCTACGGCTCTCGCTGACACCCCGCGGACGGCCCTCCCAGGGCGCTTCAGACCGTCGCTATACTTCCGCGCCCACACCAGCCGGAAGCCCGTCAACTCCCGCAAATGCGGGTTTTTTTCTCCGTCCAGAACGCACTCGAAACCAGGTCAGCAAGCAATGTCCAAGGATGTCATCGTCACCCCTGAAGGGCTGGCCAACTTGAAGGCCGAGCTCGAGCACCTCTCCACCGCCCGCCGGCGTGAAGTCGCGGCTCGGATCAAGGAGGCGCGCGAGTTCGGCGACATCTCCGAGAACGCCGAATACGACGACGCCAAGAACGAGCAGGCGATGCTCGAGGCGCGGATCGCCCAGCTGGAGGACAAGGTTCGCTCGGCCACGGTGATCGACGCGAGCGACCTCTCGACCGACGTCGTCAGGGTCGGCTCGGCGGTGCACGTCAAGGACGAGAAGGGTCACTCGACCCGGTACACGATCGTCGGCTCGGCCGAGGCCAATCCCGCGGAGCTCAAGCTCTCGAACGAGTCGCCGGTCGGCAAGGCGCTCCTCGGCCGCAAGCGCGGCGAGGAGGTGGTGATCGCCACGCCCAAGGGCGAGCGTCGCCTCAAGGTCACCAAGATCGACGTCAGCTCGAAGTAGCCGGAGCCGCGCCCGTGGGCGACGATGGCCCCGCCGGAGCCGCGCCCGTGGGCGACGATGGCCCCGCCGAGGCTCTTGACGTCTTCGCCGCCCGGCGGCAGAAGCTCGACTCGCTGCGCGCGGCGGGGATCGAGCCGTTCCCGCACGCGTTCGACGGGGTCGAGCCGATCGCGTCCGTCCGCGCCGCGCATGCCGATCTCGCTCAGGGCGAGGAGACAGAGAGTGCTCATCGGGTCGCCGGGCGCATCGCCGCCCGCCGCGGCCAGGGGAAGATGGCCTTTCTCGACCTCGTCGATCGCTCTGGCCGGATCCAGCTCCAGGCCCGCGCCGACGTCCTCGGGCCCGAGCGGATGGAGCGCCTGATCTCGCTCGACCTCGGCGACCTGATCGGCGTCGATGGGGTCGCCTTCAGCTCGCGTCGCGGCGAGCTGACGCTGCGCGTGGACGGTTTCACGCTGCTGGCCAAGTCGCTGCGTCCCCCGCCCGAGAAGCATCACGGCCTGCAGGACGTCGAGACCCGCTTTCGCCACCGCGAGCTGGACCTGATCGCCAGCGAAGAGGCGCGGGCCCTGTTCATCACCCGGGCGCGGGTGATCTCCGAGGCGCGGCGGTTCCTCGATGCCGAGGGGTTCATCGAGGTCGAGACGCCGGTGCTGCAGCCGCTCTACGGCGGCGCCGCCGCGAGGCCGTTCACGACCCACCACAACGCCCTGGACCGGACGCTGTACCTGCGGATCGCCACTGAGCTGTACCTGAAGCGGCTGATTGTCGGCGGTCTCGAGCGCGTGTACGAGATCGGCAAGGACTTCCGCAACGAGGGCCTCTCGCACAAGCACAACCCCGAGTTCACGATGCTCGAGTGGTACGAGGCCTACGCCGACTACGAGGATGTGGCGGCCCGGGCCGAGCGCCTGGTCGCGCACGTCGCGGAGCAGATCGGCTACGCGGGCGAGATCGACCTGACGCCGCCGTGGCGGCGCGAGACGTTGGCCGGCGCGATCCTCGACCGGACCGGGGTCGACATCCTTGCCCACCGTGAGCGCGACGCTCTGGCGGCCGAGATGAGCGCGCGGGGGATGGTCGTGCCGCCGGGCGACACCTGGCCGCAGCTCGTGGACGAGCTGCTCTCGAAGCATGTCGAGCCGACGCTGATCGAGCCGATCTTCCTGCTCGACTATCCCGTCGAGCTCTCGCCGTTCGCCAAGCGCCACCGCAGCCAGCCGGGGCTGGTGGAGCGCTTCGAGGCCTATATCGGCGGCATGGAGGTCGCCAACGCCTTCAGCGAGCTCAACGACCCCGACGAGCAGCGGCGCCGCTTCGAGGAGGCTCAGCGCCACGCCGCCGCCGGGGACGAGGAGGCCCAGCCCTACGACGAGGCCTTCATCCAGGCGCTGGAGCAGGGCATGCCGCCGACCGGCGGGATCGGCATCGGGATCGACCGCCTGGTCATGATCATGACCGGACACCGGTCGATCCGCGAGGTGGTGCTGTTCCCGGCCATGCGCGATTGACGCGAGTTCCGGCCATGCGCGATCGGCGCGACGGCCCGATCAGACGCCGTCGGGCTGTCGAGCCGGGGGCGGCTCGGCGGCCGGCGCGGCGGGTTGCGTCGCCGCGGGCGCCTGAGCCACCGGCGGCGGCGGCGCGGGCTCGGCCCGCGTGGCCTCGGTCAGCGCCGGGGGCTTCTGCTCGTCCTCCGACGTGCCCTGGATCGAGTCCTTGAAGCCGCGCATGCCCTCGCCGAGCGAGCGGCCCAGCTCCGGCAACCGCTTGGCGCCAAACAGGAGCACCACGACCAGCAGGATGATTGCGATGTGGACAGGATTCGAGAGTCCCATGACCGCCGACTGTAGCCCAACCGGAAGCTGGTGGCGAGCGCCCGCTGAGGTTGCATCACTGTTGCGAGTGAGTCTCACCTATGGCGAGGTTTGAGACCTAGACTCGATTCTGCCGCTCAGGGTGGCGTTGGGCGGTGAAGTCGCGATCTATCGAGCGGTGTGCCGATCCGGGCTGCGCGACTCTC
>JADGPN010000315.1 GCA_017882465.1 Solirubrobacteraceae bacterium | reverse complement strand
GCCACCACCGCCCGTGGCGCCGCCGCCACCACCCGTCGCGCCACCGCCGGTTCCGCCGCCCGTGGCGCCGCCGCCGGTCCCGCCGCCCGTGGCGCCGCCGCCGGTCCCGCCGCCCGTGGCGCCGGTCGCGCCCGAGCTGCCGCCCGACGCTGCGCCGCCACTCGCCGACGTGCCGGCGCCCGAGGCGCCGCCGGTCGTGTCGGTCGTGGTCGTATTCGTCTGGCCGTGCTGCGACGCCTTGGCCGCCTGCTCGTTGGCCAGGATCTGCAGGGCCTGGACCATGAAGTCGTGCCAGATGGCCGCCGGGTAGGTACCGCCCTCGACCGGGCCGCCGTTGTACATCGTCGACATCGAAACGAGCTTGTTCGGGAATCCGACCCAGACGGCCGTCGTCAACTCGGGCGTCCAGCCCACGAACCAGGCGTCTCCGTAGTTGGACGTGGTGCCCGTCTTGCCCGCCACGTCGACGCCGGGGATCGCGGCCTGCGTGGCCGTACCCGACTGCACAACGGTGGTGAGGATGTCGTGGACGGTCTGGGCGATCCCGGCCGGGAGCACGCGGACATAGGTCGGGTGATTCCTGATGTCGGTCTGCTCGCAGACCGGGCACTGAATCTCCTCGATCCCGACCGGACCGCCGTGGGGAGCCCCGAGCACCCGGTTGATCACCCGGTCGCCGTGCTCGGCGAAGGTCTCATAGGCGTGGGCCATGTCGAGCGGCGAGACGCCCTCGGTCAGACCGCCGAGGATCATCGCGTAGTTGTTGGAGATCGGCGAGCGGATTCCCATCCGGGCCGCGAGGCGGGCGATCTTGCTCGTCCCGACCTTGATGCCGACCTGCGAGTAGACGGAGTTGTCGGACACCGTTGTGGCGCCGGTCAGCGAGATCGAGCCCGAGTACGTGTCGCCGAAGTTGTGGACGATGAAATGCTCCTTGCCCCCGCTGCTGGGGACGATGAAGTCCTGGGGCGCGGAGGTCCAGACGGAGTCCGGCGAGATGCCCTGGATGAGGGCCTCGGCCAGGGTGAAGGGCTTGAACGAGGAGCCGGGCTGACGGTGGCCGAGGGTCGCGAGGTTGAACGGGAAGTGCTGGTAGTCCTCCTGCCCGTTGACGATCGGTCCTCCGACCATCGCCCTGACCTCGCCGGTCTTGTTGTCGATCGTCACCAGTGAGGCGCTCGGGAGGCCGGAGCCGGACGGCAGCTGCTGCGAGATCGCCTGGTCGGCGGCCTGCTGCATCTGCAGGTCGAGCGAGGTTTTGATCTTCAGACCGCCGTAGTAGGCGCGGTAGGAGCCCATCGCGGCCACGATCTGGGGGCGCAGCCAGCTGGTGAAGTAGGGCGCGGCGGTTGGCTCCTCGGGCCGCTCGATGTCGCTGATCGTCGGCAGCGGCTGTGCGATTCCCGCGGTGTACTGCTGCTGCGTGATGTAGCCCTGCTGAAGCATGTTCTTCAGCACCAGGTCGCGCCGGTCCTTGGAGGCCTTGGGGTGCAGGATCGGGTCATACGCGTAGGGAGACGCGACGACGCCGGCGATCAGGGCCGACTCATACGGCGCCAGCACCGAGACGCAGGGCGGCCGGGGGGCGTTGCCGCAGCCTCCGGCCGAGGTCTGGCTGGACGCGCTCGCCGGGTTGAAACCGTGGGCCTTGCCGAAGTACACGCGCGCGGCTGACTCGACCCCGTAGGCCCCGTTGCCGAAGTAGATCGAGTTCAGGTACTCGGTGAGGATCTTCTCCTTGGGCCACTTGCGCGTCAGGTGATAGGCCAGCGCGGCCTCGCGCAGCTTCTCGAACACGGTCCGGTTGTCCTGCTGAGCGAGCGCGTTCTTGACGAACTGCTGCGCGATCGTCGAGGCGCCCTGCCGGGGCGCGCCGCCGATCACGTCGGACGCGAACGCACGTCCGATCCCGCGGATGTCGACCCCGGAGTTGGTGTAGAAGCGCTTGTCCTCGATCGAGACGATCGCGTCCTTCATCGACTGCGCGATCTGCGCCGGCTTGACCAGGACGACGTTGTTGGGCGGCGCGAAGATCCCGATCGGGCGCCACTGGTCGTCGTACAGGACCGAGTTCTCGGCATGCCGGTACTGGGCCCGGTTCTCGAGCTGCGGCAGGTCGGAGGCGACCGACATCATCATCCCGAACACGGTCGAGATGAAGGCCAGCACACCGAGGCCGGTGAGGATCAGCAGCAGGCGCAGCTTGCGCAGCCGCGGCTTCGGGGGCCGAGCCGCTCGCTTCTCGCGCATGCGCGCGAAGCGAGACTTCGGCGGTGCGAAGGGGATGGGAGCGCTCGGGTCCTCACCGGGCGTCGTATCGTTTACGTCGTCGCTCATGCGATCGATAGGGGCTGCAGAGCTTGGTGTTGCCGAGCGGCCGGAATGGACGCGGGCGGGAAGGTGACGGCAAACGTCCCCGCCGAAGGCGAAAGTCTAGCATTGGGCCTGATGGGTCCCGAGCTACTGACGCCCGCCGCAGCGGCCGCGTGGCTCGCCCGGGATGCGGTCGACAGCCTGCCGGCCGGCGAGCTGGAGCGAAAGCTCGAGCTCGGCCGCCCGCTGCGGGTCAAGCTCGGCATCGACCCGACGGCGCCCGACATCCATCTCGGGCACACCGTCGTGTTACGCAAGCTGCGTGAGTTCCAGGATCTCGGCCACCTGGTGGTGCTGATCATCGGCGACTACACCGCTCGGGTGGGCGATCCGAGCGGCCGCTCGGACACCCGCCCCAGCCTGTCGGCGGACGAGATCGAGCGCAACGCGCGGACATTTCAGGAGCAGGCCTTCTTGGTGCTCGATCGCGAGCGGATCGAGGTGCGCCACAACGGCGAATGGCTGAACATGGCGATGGCCGAGCTGTTCAAGCTGATGCGGACCGCCACCGTGGCCCAGATCATCGAGCGCGAGGACTTCTCCAAGCGCATGGCCGCCCACACCCCGGTCTCGGTGCTCGAGCTGCTCTACCCGCTGCTGCAGGGCTATGACTCGGTCGCCGTGCGCGCCGACGTCGAGCTCGGCGGGACCGACCAGAAGTTCAATCTGCTGCTGGCTCGCGACGTGCAGCGGGCGTATGGGGTGGCCGAGCAGGCCGTGCTCACGATGCCGATCCTGCCCGGGACCGACGGCGAGCGGCGGATGTCGAAGTCACTGGGCAACTACGTCGGCGTCACCGAGGCGCCCGAGGACATGTACGGCAAGACGCTGAGCGTCCCCGACAGCGCGCTCGGCACCTGGTACCGGCTGCTCCTCGGCGAGCCGCCGCCGCCGGATCTCGGGCCCCGGGACGCCAAGCGCGCGCTGGCGCGGGCCCTGGTGGCGCGATTCCACTGCCGCGAGGCGGCCGAACCGGCTGAGCGAGCCTTCGACCGCGTGCACATCGAAGGCGGGATCCCCGAGGACCTGCCCGAGGTCGTGTGGCCGGCCGCGGAGCCGGTGGTCCACCTGCCGGCGCTGGTGTCGCGGGCCTTCGGGGTCTCGACCTCCGAGGCGCGCCGCAACCTCGCCCAGGGCGGAGTGAGGCTCGACGGGGAACAGGTCGGCAACGGCTCGCTCGACGTGCCCGTGTCCGAGGTGGCGGACACGGTGCTCCAGCTTGGCAAGCGCCGCTTTGCGCGCGTGCGCGTGGAGTGAAGCGATGGCCGTTCAGGGCGGGCTGCTGCGGATGGACACCCCCGGCAACGGGCACATCGTCGATCTGACCGAGGGCGTGATCAGCGTCGTGCGGACCTCGGGCGTGCAGCGCGGACTCGTCACCGTGTTCGCCACCGGCTCGACCGTGGCCGTGACCACCATGGAGTACGAGCCGGGCGGGGTTCACGACCTCCAGACCCTGCTCGACCGCCTGATTCCCGCCGGCGCCGAGTACGAGCACAACCGCCTCAACCACGACTCCAACGCGCACGCGCACCTGCGCGCAGCCGTGATCGGCCCGTCGGAGACGATCCCGCTCGTCGAGGGCCGGCTGGCCCTGGGAACCTGGCAGCAGATCGTGCTGCTCGACTTCGACGACCGCCCGCGACAGCGAACGGTGACGGTGCAGGTGCTCTCGTAGGGCGGTCGGTGGCGCGGGGGCGCGGGGCGGCTCGGGGCGGGGCGGCTCGCCGGGCCAAGCCCGCCCGCCGGCCGATGCCCCGGCATCCAGGGTGGAGATCGTGCCAAACCCCGGTCTCCCCGAGGCTCCTTGGCCATCTAAGCGTGCGTGAGACGCTTAGATGGCCAAGGCGGTCAGCGGGGGGCTCACTTTGCCACCTTTTGCACGCTGATTCCCGGTGCGCCGGCGGACCGATCACCCCCAACGCCCGCGGGAGCGGCATCCGACGGCGAAGGAAGCCGGTCTCCATCCCCAGCAGCTGTTGACGCCTCGCACTCAGCGACGCGAGACAGCCCAGCGCGGGAAACGCGGACCGGAACGAAGCGCCGGCGCATCCTGTGCGCGCCGCGTCGAGCTGGAGGTGCAGGCACCCGCACGGAGCATCGAGGCGCGAGCAGGCTAGACTCCAGGCCGCGGCTCGTGGAGCTGGGCTGTCGACGGCGACGGCGACCGCGGACAAAGGACACGCAGGCCAGCAGCGGCCCGACGTGGCCCGGGCTGGAAAGTGCCGCCGATAGGCGCTATACTTACCGGTCCGCCCCGGGGATCCCGTTCGGAGGTCCCGGGAGCGCCCATGGGAAGGATGACCCTTCTCCAAGAGGTGCGACGGTCTTTGAAAACTCAACAGCATGCGCACCTCTCGATCGACCTTTTGATCGAGAAGTGTGTCCAGAGGTTCGACGCCGTCGACCGACGACTCCTTCGGGGATCCTCGGACGGCGGTGCCAAGATTGACCCCGTCGCGCCCCGGAAGCCCACTGTGTACATCGGGCTTCCCTCGTGTGGGCGTAGGACCTGATCTGCCAAGACAGGTCCGCAGACGACTCTTTGTGATGTTGAAGTTCTTCACGGAGAGTTTGATCCTGGCTCAGGACGAACGCTGGCGGCGTGCCTAACACATGCAAGTGGAGCGACGAACCAGGCTTCGGCCTGGGG
>JADGPN010000006.1 GCA_017882465.1 Solirubrobacteraceae bacterium | reverse complement strand
CCTGCTCGAGGTCGTGCTCCCGGCGCTCGGCGGCGAGATCGCCGGCGTTCTCGTCTCGGACCCGCTCGGGCGCCCGATCACGGCTGAGTTCGGGTTGCTGCACGACGGCGGCGCTGCCGTGGTCGAGATGTCGGCGGCGAGCGGGCTCGGACTGGTGGCGGCCGGCGAACGGGATCCGGTTGCCGCCTCCACCTACGGCACCGGGCAACTGATCGCGGCGGCCGCCGACGCCGGCGTGAAGCTGGTGTTCGTCGGGGTCGGAGGCAGCGCGACCACCGATGGCGGAGCCGGCGCCGTGAAGGCGATTCGCGAGCACGGCGGCTTGGGCGATGCGCGCCTGGTCGTGCTGTGCGACGTGCGCACCGCGTTCGAGGATGCGGCGCGCGTGTTCGGGCCGCAGAAGGGCGCCGACCCACAGATAGTCCGGCGACTGACGGCGCGGTTGCACGGCGTCGCGCGGGGCCTCGAGCGTGATCCGCGCGGCGTCCCGATGACCGGCGCCGCCGGCGGCCTGTCCGGCGGCCTGTGGGCCGCGTTCGGGGCCGAGCTCGTGGCGGGCGCGTCCTTCGTACTCGAGGCCCTGGGCTTCGAGCGCCGCATGCGGCGTGCGCGAGCGGTGGTCACCGGCGAGGGAAGGCTCGATCAGCAGAGCCTCGCCGGAAAGGCGGTCTCAGAGGTCGCCACCCGCTCCCGCCAGGCCGGCGTCCCGTGCCACGCCATCGTCGGCACCGACGAACTCGACTCCTTCGGTGCCCGGGTGCTCGACCTGCAGGCCGTGCTCGAGGCTCGGACGATCGAGGAGCTCGAGCAGGCCGGCCGCTTTCTGGCCCCCATGCTCTAGCGTCGTGAGTTGGGGGTCCGTGGGCTCGCTCACCGGCGCGGTGACCGAATCCGGATACAGCGACAGGTTGGCTCCGGTCCCGCCCCCCCCGGCTGGCCGCGCCGTCAATGTGCGAACGCCTGATTGTGCTCTTGCAACGAGGCGAGCGGCGCGTCGAGGGACTCCAGGAACTCGGTCGCGTCACGGAGGTGCTCGAGCAGCATGTCGGCCATGTCCAGTGTCATCCCCGCGCGGACCACGACCCGCAGCACGCTCAGCTCCTCCAGGTTGGCCGGGAACGTGTACGCCGGCACCAGCCAACCGCGCATCCGCAGGCGGTCCGAGACGTCGAACACCGTGTAGTTCTCGACCTCGGGCTTGAGCGTGAACGCGAACACGGGCAGCTCGCCGCCGTCGCTGAGCAGGCGATACGGGCCCATCTCCGCGACCCCGGAGGAGATCCGCATCGCCACGTCCTGGGCGTACTGCATGACTCGTGTGTAGCCCTCGCGACCCAGGCTCATGAACATCAGGTACTGCGCGATCACCTCACTCCCGGGACGGGAGAAGTTCAGCGTGAACGTCGGCATGTTGCCGCCCAGGTAGTTGACGTTGAAGATCAGCTCCTCCGGCAACGCCTCCTTGTTGCGCCACACCGCCCACCCCACCCCCGGGTAGACGAGGCCGTACTTGTGACCGGAGGCGTTGATCGACTGCACTCGCGGAATCCGGAAGTCCCATTCGAGGTCGGGCTGGATGAACGGCGCCACGAATCCGCCCGACGCGGCGTCGACGTGCACCGGGACGTCGAGTCCGTGCTCGCTCTGGAGGTCATCGAGCAAGCCGGCGACCTCCTTCACGGGCTCGTAGCTCCCGTCGAACGTGGAGCCGAGGATCACGACCACGCCGATTGTGTTTTCGTCGCACAGGGCCACCGCCTCCGCGGCGCCGAGGTGGTATCGATCGCCCTCCACGGGCACATAACGGGCCTCGACGTCCCAGTAGCGGCAGAACTTCTCCCAGCACACCTGCACGTTGGAGCCCATCACCAGATTCGGGCGATCGGAGGGCTTTCCGGCCTTCTGCAGGCGCGCTCGCCAGCGCCACTTGAGCGCCATCCCCGACAGCATCACGGCCTCACTCGAGCCCGTGGTCGAGCAGCCGGTGGCCTGCTCCTCCTCCGGCGCGTGCCAGAGGTCGGCGACGATGTTGACGCAGCGCTCCTCGAGCTCCGCCGTCTGCGGGTATTCGTCCTTGTCGATCATGTTCTTGTCGGCCGTGTCGGCCATCAGCTTGGCGGCCGTCGACGGCATCCAGGTGGTCACGAAGGTGGCCAGATTGAGCCGCGAGTGACCGTCGAGGAGCAGTTCGTTGGAGATCAGCTCGTAGGCGGTGTCGATCGGCACGCCGTGCTCGGCGAGCTGATGCTTCGGGATCTCGAGCTCGTTCTCGGAGTGGTGGACCGGGGTTGCAAATGCCTTCTTCACGGCGGGACGACGGGTGGGTCGGGTCAAAGCCATGCCCCAAAGCTCCTTGGTGTTGGTGTGGCGGTCGTGCGCATCATCTCTCAGTCGGGGCACGCTGACGGTGCGGGTCGCTAGAACAAACGTCCATCAGACCACCCAAATGCGGCGAGCCCGTGACTGTTCTTCTCCAATTCCGAACACTCCGCTTTAGTGCGTAACAGTCCGCCGGCGATCATGACTCTGCTGTGGGGGCTCAGCGGGGATCGCGGGTTCGGGGCGGCGGCTGGCAGCCGAGATCGACGAGGTGCCGCGCGAACACCGCTCGGTCGCGGTCGGGATGGAAGGGCTCGCCGCCGTCGCGCAGCAGCGCCGCGATCCGCTCGAGGTCGAACAGCAGCGCGAGCTTCCCGGGCGGGTCGTCCCACTCACCGGAGTCGTAGCGGTCCGTCCACGCCGCCAGCGCGGCCAGCGCCTCGACCTGCACTGGTGCCTCCCACCAGCCCGAGCGCAGCGGCAGCCCATAGCGGTCGCGCAGCCGGCAGGCGTCGGTCCACAGTCGCTCGAACCACAGCCAGCGCTCTCGCGGATACAGGCCTCGCCAGTCCAGTGGCCAGCGCGGCGCATCGGGGTCCCCGGGCCCGCCGGGGTCCCAGTCGTCCCAGCGCGGAGCGTCGAAGTCCTCGAAGCTCACGACCGCGCCAGCCGGCGAAGTCGCCGGTCCTCGAACCACATCCTCAGGCGGACCTCGACTGGCGGGAGGCGCCCATAGAGCAGCAGTGCGCGTCCGGGCGCGAGCTGTCGCAGCGCCTCCGGCGCCGCCAGCGCCCGGGCCCGGCGGGTGACCGACCTGGTGCTTCCGCCGCCGCCCGAGGTCCGAGTGAGGTCGCGCACCTCGGTCTCGCCTGCCAGTCCGGAGAAGTAGCGCAGCGTGTCGAGGTCGGCCACGCCCGGCAGCAGCATCCTCGCTCGATGGCTGTTGATCACCGTCTCGGCCTGCTGGCCGTAGCGGTGGCGCGCTTGGGCCAGATCGTGGAACACCGACACCAGCTGGATGTCGTGGCTGGGTGCCGTCGAGGCGATCTCCGCCAGGTTGGGCAGGGGAGCGATGTTCCCGGCCTCATCCAGGCACAGCAGCAACGGTCGCTCGAGCCGGCCGCCCCCGCGCGCGGCCAGCTCGTAAGCCCGGTCGACGATCTCCGAGATCAGGGCGATGAAGATCGGGCGCAGCAGCTTCGATGCCTTGGCGTCGCCCACCAGGTAGAGCGTCGCGTTGCTCTGAAGCAGTGCCTCGGGAGTGATCTCGGATGTGGCGGCGGAGCGCGCGACGCGGGTGAAGCGATACGCGCGCAGCAGCGCCTGCGTGGTGGCTTCGATCGAGGACCGCGTCCGGTCGGCCTGGGACTCGAAGGCCCTCGCCGAGTCATATGCGGCGCGCGCATCGGCGAGCCGCGCCTCGTCGGGGGCGTGGTCGGCCACACGCCGTAGGCTCTCTCCCAGCTCGCGCGTGTCCTGGCCGTAGGCCCAGCGCAGCACGCGCTCCATCCCTCCGCCGGTTCCCGCGGCCGCGAACATGAGCGGCGCCAGGCGCTGCTCGGCGGCCACCGCCCAGAACTCGCCGCCGTCCACGCGGCGCTGATCGAGCTCGCCCGCCGAGGCGAGCCGCCAAGCCGCTTCTAACGCGCCGTCCCAGGTGGTCGCGGCACGGAGCGGGGACCAGGCCTGCGACGGGCCGTCGCTGAGCCCGAACGGGTCGAAGATCATCACCGGGCCGAGCGACCGGCGTCGCTCGATCGTAGCCTGCAGGAGGTCAGTCTTGATCGACGACGCGACCACCGGGCCGACCCATTCGAGCAGCGCCGGAACCGCCAGCCCCGCCGACTTGCCCGCCTGGGGCGGGCCGAACACCACCAGGGCATGGCGGCGCTCGGCTCGCAGCAGCCGTCCCCGGGCCCGACCCAGGGCCAGCCGGGGGCCAGTGCCGTCGCGGGGCCGGCGCCGCAGGGAACGCAGGTCCGCCGGACCGGCCCAGCGCGCGGGGCCATGTGCGCGGGGGGATCCCGGTCGCGCCGGCCTGACTGCGGCCAGCACGGTCCCGGCGACGATCCCGAGCAGTGGGGCCAGCAGCACGTAGAAGCCGGCGGGCCCCGGAAGATCGGCCCTGGCGGCGAGTGGCCACGCCGCGCGCGGGGTCGCCAGCCGGGCCGGCAGGCGAGCGAGAATTGCGAGCACCTGTCCTGGTGTGACGTGAGGCCATCCGGCGCCGAACAGGACACCGGCCAGCTGCCCCCACAACCACACGAAGGCAGCGACGCCGAGGCAGGCCGCGGCTCCGGCCAGAAGCATCTCCTCGCCGCCCCCGCGGCCGTGTTCGGGTCTCATCGGCGGCTGATCCGTCCGGGCGCGGCCCGCATCCCGGTGTCGGTGTCGGTGAGCCGGCTCTCGAGCCGCGAGCGGTAGTGCTGGACCACGAACGAGCGAGCGCCCACGCGCCACAGCGCCTGTCCGGCCGACAACATCGAGATCAATCGTGCCTCGCTCTCGGACAGGCCCAGCAGCGCTCGTGTCAGCGGCACCTGGCTCTCGTCCTGGTGGTAGACGATGCGGGTCGAAGCATCGGCGATCAGGCCCTCGGCGATCCGGGCGGCGCGCGAGCCCGCATCGCCCGCGGCCTGGAGATCGGCCAGCTTGTGCAGCACGACCAGGTTCATCACGCCGAACTGCCGGGCGAGCTTGAAGTTGGACTGGAACCATTCGCCCAGCCCGGTGTGCTGGACGATCTTCCACGACTCATCGGCGACGTTGATCAACCGCTCGCGTCCGGGCCGTTCGGCCATGCGGGCCAGCAGCGCGCTCATCCACGCCGTTGCGCACGCCATCAGGATGCCGACTGCCGGGGAGTCCTTGACGGCGTGCAGGTCGAGGACGACGAGGCGGCTCTCGAGATCGAGCCCCGGGGAGGTGGGGCCGTCGAACATGCCCCGAAGCGGGCCTTCGCAGAGATCCTGAAGCGCCAGCGCGGCCCGGCGCGCGTCGGCGGCCAGGATCGTCGGCGTGGTCCGCATCCGCTGCGCCATCTCGGCGGTGGGGCTGAACAGGACGCCGGCGATCTCGGGCAGCGTCGGCTCCTCGCGGCCTTGGCTTCTGACCGTGTGCAGCGCCTCGCGCAGCGCGGCGGCCTCGCTCTGGGACAGCGAGCCGCCGATCGCGGTCACCGCGACCGCCCGCAGCAGCTCGAGCTGCGCGTGCTCCTCGGGCCGAGAGGCAAGGGGGTTGAGTCGCACGCCGGCGCCCGGCACGAGTGAGATCGGGCGGCTGCCGACCGCCTCGCAGAGCGGGCCGTACTCCCGTTTGACGTCGAGCACGAAAGCGCGCCGGCCGAACAGCAGCATCCGCCACAACAGCGTCTTCACCAGTGCGCTCTTGCCCTGCCCGAGCTTCCCGAGCACGATCGCGTTGGGGTCGTCGAGGACGCCGTTGCCGTACAGGAACCACGGGTCGTAGCAGAACGCCCCGCCGCTCGAGTCGCGTCCGATGAAGGCGCCGCTGGCCCCGAGACCGCCGGTGGCCGTGAACGGGTGAATCGCCTGCGCGTGCCGCGTGGTGCTCCGGTGCCCGGGTCGCTCGGCGCCCGAAGCCCGCAGCCGGGTCATGCCAGTCCCCGGCACAGCGGCAGCGTGAACGTGAACGCGTCCGCCTGCTGGCCATACATGCTGTGGAGCTCGAGCCGGGCCCGGGCGGCGTGCTCCAGCACCTCGGAGCTCGCCCGCCGGAGATCGTCGGCGTCCCGGCCGGACACCGTGACGAAGCCGCTGAGGCGAACCTCGGCATGTCCCGCCGCGATCTCCGACTCACGGCGCATCGTCGCCTCCTGGGCCTGGCGCTGGCGCGCGGTCTCCGACTGTCCGAAGCGCCGGCGCAGATCGACATCCGCCCGCTCTCGCGTGACGGCAGCCTCGACGTCTCTCCGGGAGCGGTCAGCGGAAATCGGCTCGAACGTGACCGCGACCGCGCGGACCGTGCTCGAGCCCCCGAGCAGGGCGTCCATGAACATGGGCGACACCTCGGTCCGTGGCCAGCCTCCGATCCAGTACGTCGCGTGCAGGGCTCCGTCGCAGCGGTAGTGATCCCAGCCCTCCTCGGCGCCGAGCGGCCACGCATTCGCCTCGTCCAGTCCCTCGCGTGCCGGGTCGGCGGTCTCGAGCGCCGCCAACTCAGCGCGCGAATAGGGATCAAACGCGGTCCTCAGCGCCCGCGCCAGCTGCCGCGGACCGAGCGCGCCGAGGACCGTCACTCCTGCTGCCTCGAGTCCGGTCGCCACCCGCTCCGCTTCGTCCACCAGCGCCCGCGCCGCGGCGCCCCGACTTCGGTCTCGCACTCGGCGCGCGTCGACCTGCACGGCGAGCAGGATCTCGTGGTCCTGCGTGGCCCTGGTGGTCGACCCGATCAGCTCCAGGTAGGACTCGATCATCGGGGTTCCGCGGAGGGGGACTGCGGGATCGCGCTCGGCCGCGAGCCAGCGCGCGAGCTCATCTCCCTGAGCAGGAGCGGTCCGCTCCACCCACTGAATTCTCCTGATCGCGGGTCCGGCCGCGCCCGAGAGGACCAAGCCCCAGCGGGCCAGCCGCCGCTCCTGGGCCTCGGGGTCGAGCAGCGAGAACGTGACCACACGGCAGGCGATCACCGCGGTCAGCAGCCGGTCGTCCCGTTCGCACACCGCACCGAGCGGCCGCTCCCGGTACGTGATCTCGGCGATTCGCGCCCCCTCGAGCGCCGGAGGCGGCGCCGGCTCGGCCGGGTCGAGGGCCAGCGCTGCGGAGGCAGTCCGGCGGCGCCCCGCGACCCCGGCTGCCGGGACGGGAGAGCGAACGCGCGCACGTCCGAGCAGCCGGCGCCCCGCGAATCGGCACACGATCGGCATCCATTCGACCAGCGAGCGTGACGCGATCGGGACGAACGCGATCGCGCCTGCGGCGCCCAGGAGCACCATGGCTGCGAGTGCCCCGGGCGGGCTGGGGGCGCCGTCGACCACCGCGATCGCCAGCAGCGTCCCGAGACCGAGCACGACCGCTTGGCCGGCCCGGAGCGGGCCGAGGATCCCGCGCCGGTCCAGCGGCCCGAAACGGTACGTGAGCCGCTGCGCGCTCACTCCGGGCCATCCTCGTGCGGGTTCGGATCGGGCGCGCCCTCGGCACCAGCCGTCGCCTCGTCGCCCTCCCACACGGGGGGTGGGGGCCAGGCGCTCAGACCGAGGATCAGGGGGCGGTCGTGCAGCTTGGGCGGCCACGGGGGATCGTCGCCGGCCGGCGGCTCGGCCGCGGCGGGCGCCTCGGCCGGCGCGCCCACGGAGGCCTCCGGGAGGACCTGGCTCGGACCACCGGAGCGTGGGCTCCGCGCAGCCGCCGGCTCGGCCATCGCGGCCTCGGTCCCCGACCCAGCTTCCGCCCCCGGCGTGGCCTCCTCTCCCGGAGCAGCCTCGGCTCCCGGCGCCGCCGGCGCGGCGTTTGCCCCGTGAACGTCGAGTGCGCCACCCGGCGGCGACCCGGCGCCGGCGCCCTCACCGGCGCTGTCGCTGTCGCCAGCAGGCAGAGCCGCCGGTGACAGCGGCCCATTCTCCGGCGACCACACCTCGACCTCCCCGGCCTGGCGGCGCATGGAAGAGGTCACGCCACCGGCCCAACCGGTCGCGTGGGTCGCCCAGGCCGTGGCCGCTTCCTCTCCCGCGAGCAGGGACGCGCGAGCCTCGCCGCGCAGCGGTCCCGCCGCTCGGCTGGCCAGCTCGGTCACCGGTAGCAACCGCAACAGGGCCCACGGCGCGAACGCGCCCATCATCACGAGGACGGCGCCGCCCAGGGCTCCGGCGATCCCGCTCCCGCCCCGGTGACCAAGGGCGGCGCCGCCGAGCGACAGCACCGCGACGATCGCGAACTTGGCCAGTACCAGCGCGAGCAGGAGCTCGATCGCTCGGATCGCCCACACCCGCCGCGAGGGCCACACCATCGCCGCAAAGGCGAGTGGGAGCATCAGCACGACCACGTAGACGGCGGCCTCGCGCATCAGCAGCTCCAGCCACAGCACCAACGCGCCCGCCGCCGCGAGCAGGCCCACGAGGAAGGCCAGGAACGGCGATCCGCGGAACACCGCGAGAACCCCGACGATCCCGCCCGCCTTGGCCAGGAACCGGGTCCCGTCTCCACCCGCCGCGCTGGAGACCACCGCGGAGAGCTGATCGGACGCCGCCAGCAGCAGCATCGTCAGCGGGGCCGCGATCCCCACTGCGACCAGGGCCAGCGGCAGGTAACCTAAAGCCGCTCGGGCCAGCAGCGCCGGGTCGGAATGCGCGACCGCCTGAACCACCGCCGCGAACAGGAATGGCATCGTGAGCAGCGCAGCGATCCCCGCCATTCGCCAGTAGGCGGCGGAGAACCAGGTGCTCTCCAACTGGGGGCTCGTCGTCTGCCCGAGCACCTTTGCCGTCTCAGCGAGCGCGAATCGGGCGCCACCGAGCACCCAGGCACCGAGCGCTGCGAGCCCCACAGCGGTGCCCACGCTGGAGCCCCCTCCGCCCAGCAGCGTCTTCGCTGCGCTCCCGACGTGACCCGTCGCCAGCTTCTTGCCGGCACTCAGGATCTTGCCGGGCGAGCGGAGCGCCCCGCAGGCCTTGCCGGCGATGCCGCTGAAGAGCTTGGCGGCTCCGCACGCGGCCCCGAGCGGATCGAGCTTGGCCCGCGCGGCTGGTGGCGCGCAGGCCACCACCAGGATCGACGCAACCACCGCGATGGCTGCCGCGCCCGCCCGCCGGCGCCGTGGGCGTCCCGCGCGCGCCGGCCGTCGCGATCGGGGTTGGAGCTGTCCTCGGAGAGCGCCCACGACTACCGCGCAGTCGTGCCGAGGCGCTCGAAGAAGTTCACCAGTCCGGGCGCGGCGCCCACCACCAGGGCTGCCGCCCCGGAGATCAGCGCCGCCATCCGCCCGCGCGCCGCGTAGTGGTGGTTGTGCGAGTGCGAAGCGACGGCCCACAGCCCAGCGCCCACGAACGCGCCGAGCAGGGTGATCGCCAGCGCCCATGCCTCGGCGCCGTTGACGAGCTGCTGGAGCACGTTGCTCCCGGGCAGGGAGGTGAGGCTCGGGTGAGCGGTGACGGTCTGGCCGGCGGCGGCCGGGGAAACGACGGATACCAGCGATAGATCCATTGAGACCTCCTGACATGACGGTGAATCGAGGTGAGCAATAATCAACCTAGCAAGCTCCTTTGGTCTTTGCTAGATTAAATCGCATCAACTTAGTCTCAATTAGAGTAAATGGAACGCGTCGCATCGACCCCAGCCAGCTCCGACACCGTCGGCGACGTCGGAGCCCTGTACGCCGCGCTGTCGCGCCGGCTCGAGCAGATCGTCCGGATGGACGTGCGCGCCCCAGAACCGGTGATCGAGGATGCGTGCTCGTTCGCCTGGATCCGGCTCGTGCACCACGCGGACCGCGTCCGCCGCGAGGCGGCGCTGTCCTGGCTGGCCAGGACGGCGGTCCGCGAGGCGTTCAAGCTGACCCGCCGTGAGAACCGCGAGCTGTCGCTGGACGCTGCGCTCGAGGGAACCGACGACTCGGCCCTTCGGTCGCGTTCGCCTGGGCCCGAGGACCTGTTCGAGCAGCGAGAGCGGCTGGCGCGGATCCGGGACCTGCCCGAGCGTCAGCAGCGCCTGCTGTGGCTGCACGCGATGGGCTTCAGCTACGCCGAGATGGCTGCCCGTGATGGACTGACCCGGCGGACCGTGGAGCGCCAGCTGTTGCGCGCCAAGGGCAGCATCCGCGCGGCCGATGGCCGCGCCAGCATGGACCGCCGGCGGGGCTCCACTCGCGACCGCACGGCCGCCGACCGCACCGCGGACCGCGAGCTGTGACGAGCTCGTGCCCCGATTCGCTCATTCGCCGTCATTCGAGTGGCCTCCGGTGCCGCTCGTCTTGGTGAACCCTCCGCGGTGCGCTTGCGTATAAATCCCTGAGCCCGCCCAACGGCGCGCCCGATCACTTCGAGACATGAGCGAGACCGCCCCATGAAGATCGCAATCGTCGGCGCCGGCGTATCCGGCCTGGTCGCCGCCCATCTGCTGCACCGAGAGCACGAGATCTCGGTGTTCGAGGCGGCGGATTGGATCGGCGGGCACACCCACACCGTCCCCGTTCAGACCGAGACCCGCAGCTTTGACGTCGACACGGGCTTCATCGTCCTGAACGACCGGAACTACCCCAACTTCGAGCGGCTGCTGTCCAAGCTCGGAGTCGCGACGCAGCCAAGTGACATGAGCTTCAGCGTCTCCGACGGCGAGTTCGAGTACAGCTCGACCTCGCTCAACGGCCTGTTCGCGAATCGCCGCCATCTCGTCTCACCCCGTTTCCTGCGCATGCTCGCCGAGGTGCGGCGCTTTCAGCAGGAGGCGCGGGAGCTGCTGGCGGGCGACGCCGACGGTCCGTCCCTGCGGGAGTACCTCGAGCAGGGCCGCTATTCGGCGCCCTTCGTCGACAGGCTGATCGTTCCCCAGGCGGCCGCCGTGTGGTCGTCCGACCCCGATCAGATGTGGTCCTTCCCGGCCCGGTTCCTGATCCAATTCTTCGCCAACCACGGCATGCTCAGCTTGCGCGACCGGCCCAAGTGGCGGACGGTGGCCGGTGGCTCACATCGATATGTCGAAGCTCTGATGCGGCCGTTTCGCGCGCGCATCCGGGTCTCGACCCCGGTGGCCTCGATCAGCCGGCGGGCTGACCACATCCTGGTGGCTCCGCGACATGGCGAGCCTGAGCGCTACGACCGCGTGGTCGTCGCGACGCACTCCGACCAGGCTCTTCGCCTGCTCACCGACGCCTCCGATCGCGAGCACGACGTGCTCGGCTCGATCCCCTACCAGCGCAACGACGTCGTGCTCCATACGGATGCATCGCTGTTGCCCCGCCGCCGCGCGGCCTGGGCGAGCTGGAACTACCACCTCGGGGCGGGCGACGGCGCCGGCAAGGTCACCTACCACATGAACCGGCTGCAGTCGCTGGTGGCCGATCGTGAGCTGTGCGTGACGCTGAACCTCACCGAGCGGATCGATCCTGACGCGGTCCTTGGTTGCTGGACCTACGAGCATCCCGTCTACACCAGGGCGGGGGTCGCGGCGCAGGCCAGGCGCGCCGAGATCGATGGCGCGGACAGGATCCATTACTGTGGCGCCTACTGGGGTTGGGGCTTTCACGAGGATGGAGTGCTCAGCGCGATGAGGGCCTGCGACCCGTTGGGAGGAAGGCTGTGAGCGGGGCGAGCTGCATCTACGAGGGGGCGGTCTGGCACCGCCGGCACACCCCGCACGAGCATTCGTTCCGGTACCGGGTGTTCATGATGTACGTCGACCTGGGCGAGCTTCCCGAGCTGTTCGACGGCCATCCCCTGTGGTCGGCGCGCAGGCCGGCGCCCGCTCGCTTCCGCCGCGCCGACTATCTCGGCGATCCGGCCACTCCTCTCGACGAGTCGGTGCGCCGGCTGGTCGCGGGGCGGACCGGTGAGAGGCCGCAAGGGCCGGTGCGAGTCCTGACCAACCTGCGCTACTTCGGGCACTGCTTCAACCCCGTCAGCTTCTACTACTGTTTCGACGCGGCCGGTGAGGACGTCGGCTTCGTGGTCGCTGAGGTGACCAACACGCCGTGGGGTGAGCGACACGCATATGTATCCAGAGCGCTCGACAGCCGTCATGGCAAGGAACTGCACGTGTCGCCGTTCTGGGGCATGGATATGCAGTACGACTGGCGGATCGGCGAGCCGCTCGACCGCCTGCAGGTCTCGATCGGCGCGGATCGCTCCGGCGAGCGCGTGTTCGACGCCACGCTGGCGCTGCGGCGGCGGCCGATCAGCCGCCGGGCGCTCACCGCGCTGTTGCTCCGCCACCCCCCGATGACGATGAAGGTGAGCGGCGCGATCTACGCCGAGGCACTGCGGCTGAGGCTCAAGGGCATCCGTCCCCATCCCCACCCGAAGGCGGCGGCACGGTGAGTCCCCGCTTGGCACGGTCGATCGTGATCGCGACGCTGCGCAGGATCCACGGCGGCGAACTGCGCATCATCGAGGAGGGCAACGAGGTCGTGCTCGGGACGCCGTCGTCGCTCGTGGCCACGGTGACGATCCGGGACCCGCGCGCCTGGAGGGCCTTCCTGCGCGGCAGCTTCGGGCTCGCGGCCTCCTATCGTGACGGCTGGTGGGACTGCGACGATCTCGTCGTCCTGACGCGGATCGCCGCCCGCAACGTCCATGGGCTCGATCGCCTGCGGGCGTGGGTCGCTCCCGTCCGGAGCCCGGTCCAGCGCACCGCGCGCCGCGTGCACGCCCCGACCATCGGTCGCAGCCGCCGGCAGATCGCGGCTCACTACGACCTCGGAAACGACCTGTTCGCGCTCTTCCTCGACGACACCATGAGTTACTCGGCCGGGCTGTTCGAGTCCCCGGACTCGACCCTGTACGACGCCTCGGTGGCCAAGCTCGAGCGCGTGTGCCGGAGGCTCGAGCTGCGTCCCGACGACCATCTGCTCGAGCTCGGCAGCGGCTGGGGCGGACTGGCGGTTCACGCCGCGCGCACCTACGGCTGCCGCGTGACGACCACGACGATCTCCCGTGAGCAGCACGCCCTGGCCACCGGGCGCGTTCGCGCTGCGCGGCTCGAGAACCGGGTCACGGTACTGCTCCAGGATTACCGCGAGCTGGGCGGCACCTACGACAAGCTCGTCTCGATCGAGATGATCGAAGCCGTCGGCTGGCAGTTCTTCGACACCTACTTCCGGCGCTGCTCGGAGCTGCTCGCGCCGCACGGAGCGATGCTGCTGCAGGCGATCACGATCGACGATCGCGCCTACGAGGTCGAGAAGGGCGGGCGAAGCTTCACCAACACGCTGATCTTCCCCGGCGGCTGCCTGCCCTCGCTCGAGGTGATCGATCGCTGCGTCGCTCGAGAGACCGACATGCGGCCGCTCGATGTCGAGGACATGACGATGCACTACGTCCGCACGCTCGCGGCCTGGCGAGTGCGGTTCGCGGCCGCGACCGAGCGGCTCGAGGAGCTCGGATATGACGAGCGCTTCCGCCGCCTCTGGGGCTTCTACCTGTGCTACAGCCAGGGCGGATTTGCCGAGCGGCGCATCGAGGTCGCCCAGCATCTGCTTGCCAAGCCCGGCTTCGGCGAGCGGCGCGGGATCTCCGCTAGCGCGCCCGGCCGCGCTTTCGCCGCCGGCGCTCAGCACGGCTGAGCTTTCGCGTCTTGGGCTTTGGCTTGTGCCCGGGCCGCGCGCCGTCGGCGCCGGAGGCCACGGTGGCGCGATGGTGGATCGGGGCCCGGCGGCGGGCGTCACGCCAGATGAAGAAGCAGATCCCGCCGAGGACGGCGATGGCGCCCACCCCGATCGCCACCGCGCCGCCTCCGCTCAGACCTCCGGACGACGTGCTCCCCGGGGTGGAGATCACCACCGGCGGGGTCGTGGCCGTTTGCGCCGGCGCCGGCGAAACCGGGATCCCGGGAGCGAACGGGCTCGTGGCGGTCGCCGCCGCGGCGGCGGAGGGAGCAGCGAGCATCAGGGCCAGCGCTGACACCCACGCAACCCGCGACACGGCCACCTACCGCTCCGATGCGAGCGGCTGCTCCATCGCCGGCGGCGACGGCGGGTTGCGATAGGGCTGCTCGTCCTCGACGTCCTCTTCGTGGTACACGCTCTCGGCGTTCACGGCCCAGATGTCGTGATGCGTGCCGAGCAGGATGTTGTCCACCGCCCGCATCGAGGTGAGCATCGAGTGGTCGGAGTTGTTGTACCGATGCAGGCCGTTGCGTCCGACCTGGATCAGGTTGTCGATCCCCTCCAGCCAGCCGCGGATCTCGACCATGCGGTCGGGATACTCGGCGTCGTAGATCGGATACGCCTTGTGCACGCGCACGGCGAAGCCGAACTTGACCTTCTCCGCCTTGGCCAGACCGAGTTGCTGGATCTCACGGGTGGCGAACTTGACCAGGTCGTCATCGTCCATGTTCCAGAGTTCGTCGCCCTCGAAGCAGAAGTACTCCATCCCGATCGACGCGTCCGTGTCATTCGGGACCATCCACGGGCTCCAGGAGCGGAAGTTCTGGATCCGGCCGACCTGTACGCCGGGCTCGTGGATGTAGATCCAGTTGTCGGGGAACAGATCCTCGCTCTCGATCACCAGCGCGACGGTGAGGAAGTCGCGGTAGCGCAGGCCGCGCGCGGCGTCGCGGACGTCGACCGGGGCCTCGGGGTCGGCGATCCCCACCGTCGTGCGCAGCGGCAGCGAGGAGATCACGTGCGACGGCGTCAGCGTCTCGCCGCCGGCGACCACCTCGATCACCTTGCCGCCCTCGATCCGCAGCCGGGTCACGGGCGCGTTCAGCCGCACCTCGCCTCCGTGGGCGCGGATGTCGTCCGTCATCTGTTCCCACATCTGGCCCGGTCCATAGCGCGGATAGTTGAACTCCGAGATCAGCGACTTGATCTTGTTGCCACGGTTGCCGAAGAAGGCCGACTTGGCGGCGGAGAAGAACGACAGGCCCTTGATCCGCTGCTCCGCCCACTCGGCTCGCAGCTCCGACGTCGAGACGCCCCACACCTTCTCGGTGTAGGTCTTGAAGAAGAGGTTGAACAGGCGCTTGCCGAAGCGGTTGGAGACCCATTGCTCAAATGTCTCCTCCCGCCCCTTGGGCCTGATCGCCGCCCACAGGTACGAGAAGCCGCAGCGCGCAAGCTCGACCGGGCCGAGCTTGCGGATCACGTCCATGCCGTCCAGCGGATATTCGAGGAACTTCTTGTTCCAGTAGATCCGCGATTGGCGCGGGCGCTTGAGGAACTCCTCCTTCATGATCTCGTGCCAGAGGTCGTCGACCTCCTTGACCTTGGTGAAGAAGCGGTGACCACCGAGGTCAAAGCGGTATCCGTCGCGCACCTCGGTGCGCGCGATCCCGCCGACCTGGTCGGTGGATTCGAGCACGATCACCGGCTTGCCCTGCTTGGCCAGCAGATATCCCGCGGTCAATCCCGCGGGTCCACCCCCGAGCACGACCACGGGGCGCTCGGGCGTGATCTCGGAGCCGGGGGCCAGCCCGCGGTCGCTCGGCCTGGGCGTCGTATCTGTCATGTTCAGGAGACCTTCCTATAGAGCACCGCGCTGTCACCCACGCAGCACGCGCCGCGGTAGGTATGAGGGGCCCAGGCAACTTGCTTCAGGCTTGGATCGGATGAGAGCAGAGCCCCCCACTGAGCCGACCGCCGGCGCACGAGCTGAGTCCACGACGCCTCCCAGCTCTGGGCCCCCTCGGTGAGCGGACGCACGAACAGAAGTTGCTGGCCCGGTTTGAGACTAGCAACGAGCGGCGTGAGCGTGGCGCGCGGATTGGCGTTCTCGATTCGCTGGAGCGCATCGACCCAATTGGCGGACTGCGGATCCTTGGTCGGGCCGGTGGGATCTGCATAGCGCAGTCCGGCCGGGAGGTAGTAGTAGGCCAGCGGCACCTGCTCGGGCTGCCCGACCACCACGACGTCGCCTTGGTGCAGCAGCGGGGCCATCTCGCCGCCGACGTCACGCATGTCGCTCTTGTACTTGGCCGTGTAGGAGGAGGGGTTGGCCCAGAACAGGACTGACAGCGCCAGCGCGATCAGGCCGACACCGCGGGCCCGGGCCAGCCCGATCGCGGCGAGCAGCAGGAGGCTGGCCAGGATCGGCGCGAAGTACCGGTATTGCCAGGCGGGCGAGAAGCGCGACACGATCCAGCCGAATCCGAGCGTCCCGACCGGCAGCAGGATCAGAACCCAAATCGTGACGGCCTCGCGGCTGCGGCGGTGGGCGCGCGCGAACAGAGCGCTGAGGCCGATTGCGGACCCGAGCACGAGCGCCGCCGTGACGCGATCCCCGCCCATCAGGTTGCGGGAGATCTGTACGGGCGCGCCGAAGTTGGGGGTCGGGTCCCAGGGGGACCCGGTGTGAGCGGCCTGGTAGAGCAGCGTCGGCAGCCACGGAAGGAACAGCACCGCGGCCGCGCCGAACGACAGCGCCGCGTCGCGCAGCACCGCCCCCCTCTCGTCGCTGAGACGCACCACGGGGACTAGCGAGATCGCCGCGCCGACGCCGAAGAAGATTCCCCACGAGTGCGTATAGAGCATCAGCGCCTGGGACAGGGCGAACAGGATCAGGTACCGCCGGCGCCGGTACACAAAGCCTTGGATGAACCCCTGCGTCGCCAACAGCCCGAGCAGGGCCATCAGGCTGTACATCCGTGTCTCCTGCGCGTACGCGGTCAGGAACGGGTTCAGCGCGAACAGAACCGCCGCGATCAGGCCCGCTCGGCGGCCGGCGAGACTCCACGCGACCCACGTGCCGGCGGGAATCGTCAGCAGCGCGAAGATCAGCGACAGCGCATGCGTCTGCGCCTCGCTGGAGCCGAACAGGCTCATCCAGACGTGCAGCAGCATGTAGTACAGAGGCGGCGAGCCGTCGTGGTGCAGGACACCGGGGATCGCGCTCAGAGACCGTGACGAGATGCCGAGCGAGAGCGCCTCGTCCATCCAGAACTGCCCGCTGATGATCCGCGTGCGGACGAACAGCGACAGCGCGCTGAGCAGGACGAGCACGCCGGTGGTCACCAGCCACGGCGGGACCCGCTCGAGCCAACGCGGCTCATGCACATCGAAGTTCGGAACCGAGCGGGAAGGGGGGGCGACGGTGGTGGCCATGCGGCAGGTCAGACTACCGGCAGGTCGAGAAGATCTTGAACGTACGCGTGGAGGCCACGCGTACGTACGACGCGTTGCGCGGAATCTTCGGCAGCAGCGTCGCGTGACGCGTCGCGCGAGCCTGCACGATCACGTTCGGCGCGGGTGGGAGCGGCGTCCCGGACGGCGGCCCCTCGATGCGCAGCGTGTGGACGCCGAGGGTCCACGCGACCATCGGCACCTGGAAGCCCTCGGTCATGATCGTCCCGCAGCGAAGTAGCTTGGAGGCCCCGCCCGCGTCGGCCACGGCCCGGGTCAGGTCCGAGCGCAGCCGGGCCTGGTAGGAGAGCGACTTGTGCGCCGCCGGGAGGTCGACGGCGGTGGCGCCGATCCATGAGGGGATAAACATGAACACGACGACGAGCGCCGCCACCGCCGACACTGTCGCCACGGCGGGCTTGGTCACTCGCGCCAGCAGCTCACCGCCGATCTGCGCTGCCCAGCCCCATCCCACGCCGCCGACGACGCAGACGAGCGCCGCACCGAGCACGAGATAGCGATTGTTGCCTGAGAACCCCGCCTGGGTCATGATCGCGATCAGCACCAGCCAGGCGATGCCGAGCACGGCCAGCGAGAGCACCGCCGCGTCGGCGCGCCGCGGCGCGTCGCCGGCCTGGCCGCGCCGTGCTCGCCACAGTCCCCACCCGGCCACCGCCACGGCAAACGCGGCTGCCGCCTTGATCCGCAACAGGATCAGCGGCCAGGCGTGGTCCTTGAGCTCGGCGCAGAACGGACAGCTGGCGAACGCGGGACTGTTGGAGCGCGGATTCTGCGCCCGGTTGACACCGCGGAAGAGATGCCCGGAGCCCCACAGCTCGGGCAGGAACCAGAACACCGGGATCGCCGCGAACAGGCCGATGACCAGCTTCCGGGCCTCGGGGTCGGTCCAGAACAGATACAGCCCATACAAGCCCCAGAAGGGCCAGATCTCGGGCCGGTCCAGCGCGGCCGCAAAGGCGATGGCAAAGGCCTGGCGGCGCTGACCGTCCAGGTGGCGGTCGATGGCGATCAGCACCACCGCGGCCATCAGGCCCTCCGAGTAGCCGAGCGCGTTGTCGCTGATGAAGCCGCCGGCAGACACGAGCCCGAGCGCAGCGATCGTCGCCGCCAGGAACCCCGGCGCCAGCTCGCCGGCGCGTGCGAGACCGGTGCTGCGCTGCGCGTCGGCCGGCTCGGCGCCCGTCCGGCGCGTCAGCCTGAGCGCGAGCTTGAACGTCATCGCCACGGCCATCAGCGCTCCCGTTCGGGCGATGACCAGCCACAGGTCGGGCGCCGCCTTGCCGAACGGCGCGAACAGGGTGGTGAAGATCACCGGCAGCGGCTTCCAGGAGGGCCCACCGGTGGTCTGCAGGTTCAGGTGGACGATCTCCCGTCCCCAGATGATCCAGGCCCACGGGTCATAGCTCGGGGTTGACGGGATCAACAGCGAGAAGGCCGAGATGACCAGCGCGACGACGGCGAGCGAGATGTACAGGCGCCCGCCGTGCAGCCATTCGGCCAGCCTGGTGGCGCCGGTGCTGTCGCGGCCGTGGGCCGGCGCCGGTGCCGCGACCTCTGCAGCCTGGAATGCCACGGCGCTCATCCACCGCCCACGCGGCGCTTCAGCGCCACGATCCGCTGGTAGGACGCGATCGCCTCGGCGCGGCTCAGGCGCCCGTGCGCGAGGTCCTGCTCGAGCGCTGCGAGCTCGCCCGGCGCCGAGTCGGTGTACAGCAGGATGTCGGCGCCGGCCCGGGCGGCGAGGCGCCCGGCGGTGATCTCGTCGTGACCGGTCGGCGTGCCGAGCGCGTCGGTGATCGTCACGCCGCGGAAGGCCAGCTCGCCCCGCAGCAGGTGCTGCACGGTCGGGCGTGAGAGCGCGGTCGAGGTCCCGGCCGGATCGTAGGCTCTGAATCCCGCGGTCGAGAGCATGACCGCGTCGAGACCGCGAGGGATCAGCGTCTGGTACGGGAGCAGCGCGCCCTGCAGTTGGGCGGCGGTCGGGTGCAGCTCATCGAGCTTGAAGTCCGTGTCCACGGCGGCCGACCCGACGCCGGGAAAGTGCTTGGCGGTGGCGGCAACGTGCTGCGCCTGAAGGCCCAGCGCGAATGCCGATGCGTATCGCGCCACATCGCCGGGGCGGAACGAGAACGCGCGACCCTGCTGCCAGATGAACGCTCCCTGGAACGTGGGCACGTCGGACACCGGCGCCAGGTCCATGTTGATGCCCAGGCCCTTGAGATACCGCCCGGTGGCCCGTCCCTCGCGCGCGGCGACGGTCGTGCTGCCAGTCGCCGCGATCTGCGGCGGCGAGAGATCGGGAGGCCCGCCGGGCAGTCGCTTGACCTGACCGCCCTCCTGGTCGACCGCGATCAGTAGCGGGTTGCCGCCCTGGCGCGCCGCCCGCTGCAGCGACCCGATGAGCCCGGTCAGCTGGCGACGCGAGGTGATGTTGGCGCCGAACAGGATCACGGATCCGACCTGGCCTCGGCGAACCTGGGCCAGCAGACCGCTCCCGGCGCTGGTCCCGGGAAAGCCGACCATGATTCGTTGCCCGAGCAGTTTCGCGTCCGAAGGGGAGACCGGGATGGCGATCGCCGGGTGCCTGACCTCTGCAGCGGGGGCGACGGGAGGACGGCTCGCGGTGTCACGGGGGGCGGGAGCCGCGTGGGCACCGAGCATGAGCGCCAGCAGGGCGACGAGGCCGGCCACGATCTCAGCCTCCTAGCCCGAGACGCCGATGGCGAGGCAGTCCTCGACCATCTTCAGCTCGCCGTCGGAGGACTGGTTGGGATACAGGAGCGCGCTGCCGATCACCTCGGCGGCCTGCACCTGACCGGAGATCTGGGCCTGCTGCGCGGCGCCGGGGGTGGGGAGGAACTGGACGCTCGGGCCGTCCGGCGGGACCCCGATCTGCAGGCTCGTCTGCCCGACCTTGACGGCCGGCAGCTTGTCGTCCGTGAGACAGGTCAGGTGACTGTTGCGCTGATCGTCGATCCTGCCGCGGGCCTGGGGCCGATTGACGATGGTGCCGGCACCGGCAACGGGCTTTGCGGAGCTCCCGCACCCGGACAGCGCCACCGCGACCAGCCCGCAGGCCGCTGCGAACTTGACAGAGGACATCTCGCGAGAGGGTAGAGGATCGGCGCCCGTTATCCCGGCAGGTCCTCGTCTAGACTGCTCGCCCGATGATCGCGTTCGCCGCCCTCAGCGGGCCGCTTCCGAAGGCGGGCGTGATCGTGGCCGCAGTCCTGTCCGCGCTCTCGTTGATCGCCTCGGCCCCGAAGCTCCGCGCCGCGGCGATGGCCGGCGCGCTGGTCCTGGCGCCGGCCCTGCTGCTGGCCGACATCTGGAGCTCTCCGCAGCTGCGTGTGATCCACCGCCATCCGCTGATGGCAGCGGTCGGGGCGGCGGCTGCGCTGGTGCTGATCGCCGCCCTCGCCGTGGTGATCGCCCGGCGCCCCGCGGTGCTGGCGGTGCTGACCGTTGCCGCGCTCCCGTTCCGGATCCCGATCCAGGCCGGCGGAACGACGTCGAATCTGCTGGTCCCTCTCTACCTGGTGGTCGCCGCCGGGTCCTTCGCGTACATCGTGAAGGCGGTTCGCTCCAGTGATGACGAGAACGACGAATGGACACCGGGCTGGGTGCCGCGGCTGCTGGCGCTGTACGTCGTCGTGTACGCGGTGCAATCCATCTATTCGGCGGACTTCGAGCGGGCGCTGCAGCAGGTGGTGTTCTTCTATGTCCCGTTCGCGCTGCTGTTCGTGCTGCTCACTCAGCTTCGTTGGACGCCCGGCCTGATCCGCGTGTGCTTCACGCTCGTGGTCGTGCTCGCGATCCTATTCGCGGCGATTGGGTTCGTCGAGTACTCGACCAAGACCATCTTCCTGAACCCGAAGCTGGTTGTCGCCAACGACCTGCACACGTACTTCACTGTCAACTCGGTCTTCTTCGACCCCGACATCTTCGGCCGCTTTCTGGCGCTGGTGATGATCGGGCTCGCGGCCATCCTGCTGTTCGACCGCAGCTCAGACTCGACCGCTCGGATCAGGCAGGTCCTCGGCGTGAGCGTGATCCTGGCCGTCCTGTGGGGAGGGCTGGTGCTGACGCTGTCGCGCTCGAGCCTGGGGGCGCTGCTGGTGGGGCTCGCGACGCTGGCGGCGCTGCGCTGGCGGGTCTCACGGACGCTCTGGGTGGTGGTTGTGGTGGTCGCGGTCGGCGCTGCGGCGGTGGCCATCTCGCCCAAGACCTTTGGTCTCAACCAGGGGCTGAACGGCGCTTCCAGTGGCCGGGCCGATCTCGTCAGCGGAGGATCGAACCTGTTTGCTGATCGGCCGGTATGGGGATACGGATCGGGCTCCTTCGTGACCGAATACCGCCGGCAGAATCCGGGCAGCTCGCAGACGTTGTCGGCCTCGCACACGATCCCGATCACGATCGCCGCGGAGCAGGGCGTGATCGGCGAACTGGTCTACCTGACGCTGGTGATCGTCGCGATCGTGGTCCTGCTGCGAGGCTCGCGCTCACATGCCGCCCGCGCCGCGATCGCCGCCGCCTTTCTGGCCCTGGTCCTGCACACGCTCCTGTATGCCGACTTCCTCGAGGATCCGGTGACCTGGGCGCTGCTGGCGATCGGGGTGGCGCTGGCCGCTCGGGCGTCCAAGCCGGAACCGGATGCCGGCGCCGCATCCGCGGCGACGGCCGTCGCGGCCTGAGCTGCCGGCGCCCCGTCTTCGCGGCCCCGGCTCAGCCGAGCGCCGGCGGCGTGCGCAGATCGATGTCGATCTCCCAGCCGTCGATCGCGGCCTCGGTGGCCGGCATCCGAGCTCGGGCCTCCTCCAGCAACGGCTCCGTGCCGGCCTTGAAGGGGGGGAGATGGATCAGCAGCAGCTGCCCGGCGCCGGCGTCGGCGGCGACCACGGCAGCGTCGGCCGCTGCGGTGTGGATGTCTGGATTGCGGGGATGGGAGCTCGGGAACCAGGCTTCATGGGCCAGCGTCGCGCAGCCCCTGGCGAAGGCGGCCGACTCCGGGTCATGGGCCGTGTCGGTGATCCAGGCCAGGTCATCGCCGAAGCGCAGGCCCAGCGTCGGCGCGGAGTGACGGGTCTGAGCGCGGGTGGCGATCCTGATCCCCGACAGCTCGAGCTCACCGACCGGGAGGTCGCGCACCTCGATCCGTTGCGCCTCGAGCGGAACGGGATGAAACGGCTCGTGCGAGAGCCGGTCAAGGACGTCCCGCGTGCGAGTTCCGTACAGCGCCGCCCCCGGGCCCCAGATCGTGGTCTCGGGGCATTCGTCCAGTGACGGCAGATACGCCAGCCCGCAGACGTGGTCGAGGTGGAAGTGAGTCAGCACGAGGTCGAGCCGGTGCACGCCGTGGAGCAGCTCGGGGCGCTCGGCCAGTCGCCCGACGCCGGTCCCGGCGTCGATCATCATCGCGTGATCCCCTTGCCTCAGCAGCGCGCACGCGGTCTGCCGGCCGTGAGCAGGGAACCAGCCCCCTGCACCGAGAATCGTGAGCGGGCTGGCCATCCAGGAACGAGATTAGTATCGCTCGAGCCGGCGCGAGAGGGATCTCGTCACACATCGCACGTGAGCTGGGGGCGCTCGGTGCCGGGGAGTCAGGGGCGCGTGGGACGGGTGGCGGTCGTCAGCGCCCCTCCCGCGGTGGCTCGGCGGACCAGCGCCGGCGCGAGGATTCGCAGCGCCGCGGCAAGTCCGTAAGGGCGTGGCACATAGCGCTCAGCCTTTCCCCCGGGCCCGGCCTCGACGATCGCGCCGGCCACGACCTCGGGTCGCGACACGATCCAGCGCGTGGCCGCCTTGGCCCTCAGCTCGGTGGCGGGGAAGCCCTCGGTGAGGACGAAGCCGGGGAGCACGAGACCGACGTGGACCCCGTGGGGGCGCTCCTCGGCATACAGCGCGTCGCTCCACCCGGCGAGCGCGAACTTGCTCGCCGAGTAGGCCCCGGAGGCCGGTCGCGCCACGCGCGCCGCCGTGCTCGCCACGTTGACGATTGAGATGCGCGGGCTTACGCCCGCGTGTTTGCCGGCGGCGGCGGTCTCCCGCAACAGCGGCAGCAGGGCCTCGGTCATGCGCACCGGCGCGTCGAAGTTCAGCTCCATGTGCCGGCGCACGTTCTCCCAGCCGGTGTCGGCGAAGGTCCCGCGCCAGGCCGCGCCGGCGTTGTTGACCAGCAGATGCAGCGCTCCGTGTTCGCCGCGCACCGCGTCCGCGACCCGCCGCGGGGCGTGGCCGGCGGTCACGTCGAGCGCCACCACCGTGGCGCCCCCGAGCTCCGACGCGAGCGCCGTGAGCCGATCCTCACGGCGAGCCACCAGCACCAGCCGCCATCCGTCACGGGCCAGCCGCCGCGCGGTGGCCTCGCCGATGCCGGCCGACGCCCCGGTCACGACGGCCACCCGGGAGTCTGTCGAGCCGGTCTCCATCAGGTCGGCAAGCCTACTCAACCGGCTCGCGCCGGATACCGTTGCTGACCCTGTGAGCAAGAGCACGATCGCCCTGATCACGATCCCGTTCTTCACGGGCGTGATCGGCTACGTCACCAACTGGACGGGCGTGCTGATGCTGTTCTATCCCGTGCATTTCCGGGGCTTTCACTCAAGCGGGCTCGAGCAGCTCGCGCGGGTGCTTCCGCGCCGCATCCAGCAGATCCCCGGCGTGATGATCGGCGGGATCGGATGGCAGGGGATCGTGCCCTCGCGCGCGGCCAAGATGGGCAGCCTCGCCGTCGACAGCGGGATCGCCAAGCTCGGGACCCCGAACGAGTTCTGGCACCAGTTCGAGCCCGACAAGATGGCCGACCAGATCGTTGCGACCAGCCGTGACGACATGCGCGCCACCGTCGACCGGATCATGGCTCGCGAGCATCCGCGTCTGTGGGCCGAGCTGCCGCCCGCGGTCAAGGAGATGGTGCATGCCCGCGTGCAGCAGCAGCTCCCCGGGATCGTGCACGAGCTGACCGAGCAGATCGGGACCAACATCGATCAGCTCGTGGACGTCAAGCTGATGGTAATCCGCCGCTTCGAGGCCCAGCCCGACCTGGCCAACCGGATCTTTCTCGACATGGGTCAGAAGGAGCTCACCTTCATCCAGAACTTCGGCTTCTTCTTCGGCTTCGCGCTGGGGATACCGGTGGCGGCGATCACCCATTTCCTTCCCTACTGGTGGCTGCTGCCGATCCTCGGCGTGACCGTCGGCTGGGTCACCAACTGGCTGGCGCTGTGGATGATCTACGAGCCGCCCGACCCGCGAAAGGTCGGGCCGTTCCTGCTCCAGGGACTGTTCGTCCGCCGTCAGGCCGAGGTGGCGGAGGTCTATGCGCGGATCGTCTCCGACGAGATCCTGACGATGAAGAACTTCGGCGAGGAGCTGCTCAACGGGCCGAGCGCGGATCGCACTCGCCAGATGATCGAGGTGGCAATGGCTCCGGCGATCGATCGCGCGACGGGACCCGCTCGCGGCGCCGTCCGTGTGGCGCTCGGGACCGATCAGTACGACCGCATCTCGAGGTCGTTCGCCGCCGAGCCGGTCGATCAGATGATGACCCCGCTCGGGGACCCGGAGTTCAACCGCGACCGCAGCGCCTCGATGCGTAAGCTGATCACAGATCGTATGCGCGAGATGAAGCACCGGGACTTCTCGGACCTCCTGCACGACGCCACCAAGCAGGACGAATGGCTGCTGCTCCTGCACGGCGCCGTGCTGGGCTTCGCCGCCGGCCTGATCCATCTGGCGATCTTCGGATGAGCGAGAACGAACACGAGCCGACCGGCACGGAGCTCGAGCGCTCGAGCGGCGTCGTCGAGGCGCTGCCCGACCTCGTTCGCGCGGCCGCCGGCGCCTGGGTGCGCACCGCTGCCTGGGGCGTGGGCAAGTCTCTGTCCCTCGGCGTCAGGGTGGCCCGGGCCGCCGTCTCCCCCGACCAGGCGGTCGGCCTGGCCGCAGGGATGCGCGACTACGCCCGCGAGCTGCTGGGCATCTCCGATCTCGACGAGCGCGTGCAGCAGCTGGGTGGCTCGTCGGCGTCGGCCCCTCACCCACGGGCGTTCGGGCGCAACGGAAGCCGGCAGCTGCCGATCTCGCTGCGCGAGCAGGGCGCGGAGCTGCTGCGCCAGTCGGCCGACGTGACGGTGCCGGACGGGGCGCATCCTGCCTATGCCCGCATCCTCTCCGAGCTGGCCCCCGACGAGGGCCGGGTCCTGCGCCTGTTAGCCACCGAGGGGCCGCAACCGTCGGTCGACGTCCGCTCGGCGAACCTGATCGGCGTCGGCTCGCAGCTCGTGGCCCAGGGCCTGAACATGATCGGCGCCCAGGCCGGCTGTCGCTACGCCGATCGCGTTCCCGCCTACCTCAACAACCTGTTCCGGCTCGGGCTGATCTGGTTCTCCCACGACCCCGTGGCCGACCCGCAGCGCTACCAGGTGATCGAGGCGCAGCCGGAGGCCATGAAGGCGATCAAGAGCGCCGGGCGGGCCAAGACCGCCCATCGCTCGGTCCACCTGACGCCGTTCGGCCAGGACTTCTGCGACGTGTGCCTGCCCCGGGACACGGCGGAGATCGAGGCGCTGACGGAGCCCTAGCGACGCGACCCGCCGGCCAGACCGGCCAGCAGGCTGGCGGCGAAGGAAGACAGGCGCTGGGGCGTGAATCGCTCGGGGTCGGAGAGGACGAGACGGCCGCCCTCCTCGCCTGCGATCAGCATCGTCCGAGCCAGCAGCTCGGGATCCACACCGGGCGGCCCGCCCCGTCGCTCGAGCGCCCAGGCGGCGATGGACTGCACCCGGGCGAGGACGACCATGCGGTTGCGGGCAACGCGCGCGCGGACGACTCGCGGCGTGCCCTCGGGTGGCAGCAGGATCGGTCGCCAGGTGTCGGGATCGGCCGCAACCGCGCCGAGGAAGGCCCGGATCCCGTCCACGACCACACGGTCGGGATCGACGCCGTCGCCGAGCTCGCCCGGCACCGCTTCCGCGAGCTGGCGGAGCGCGCGCTGCTCCTGGCGCCCCAGCAGCTCTCCGAGCAGCGCGGCCAGGCCGTCGAACAGGTTGTAGACGACGGGCCGGGTGACGCCCGCCTGCTGCGCGATCGCCTCGATGGTG
Source organism: Solirubrobacteraceae bacterium (assembly GCA_017882465.1). GTDB lineage: Bacteria > Actinomycetota > Thermoleophilia > Solirubrobacterales > Solirubrobacteraceae > Palsa-465. The sequence continues at coordinate 13,184 of JADGPN010000006.1, read as the reverse complement.
ACGCCCCGGTAGCCCTGCTCGGCGATCACGGTCATGGCGGCGTCGAGCAACTGTTCGCGTCGCTGCTCGCGCGGGAGCCTGGGCGCATACGGTCGGCGGCGGCCGGCGGGGGTCATCGAGCCGGCCGCGACCCGTTACGGCGCAGGCTTGAGCGCGAAGTACAGCGCCGGGAAGAAGCTCCGCCCCGGGACCTTGACCAGCATCTTGCCCAGGTTGGCGCCGGGGACGATCTGCACCAGCTCGTCGCGGATCTGGCGGATCAGCAGTTTCGGATTGCTGCCGACGCTCTCGTAGTCGATCACCAGCACGTCGATCCCGGGATCGAGCTTGCCCGCCTCGACGTAGGTGGTGAAGTCGAACGCGGCGTGCCCGCGCGGATCCTCGCGCATCGAGTAGAGCGGCCACAGGACCTTCGCCGGCCACCGGGCGCTCCCGGTGAGCGTGTTGACCCCCCTGCCCAGCTCGGGATCGAACGTCTTGCCCAGCCAGGGCATCCATGCGCCCGTGATCGTGCCGATGACCTTGTCGGCGATCGGGTGCATGGTCCAGGTGACGAGAATGCCGTCGGTCTGACCGCTCACTCCCTCCGCGGGCCGCCCGCACAGGAACAGCTCCTGCAGCTCCGCGAGCGCGCCGGCGCGATCGCTCCCGGCCCGCTCGCCCAGCTCGGCGATCCAGCTCCAGGCCTGTTCGCGGGCTCGGGCAGGGTCGGTCTTGGCCCGCGCGCGCAGCTTGGCGACGCGATCGGCGACGGGACCGCTGCGCAGCCCCGCCTGACCGTTGGGACTCCTCCGGGGGGCCTTCGTCGCCTCTGCCATCACGCTCCCTTGCCTGGTTGCCAGTCGGCGGCGATCCTACTCCCGCAAGGCTCCTCGCGCGCGCCACGCGAGCCCCAGCTCGAGCCGGCCGTCGGCGGAGTCGAGCCGGTCGCCGAGCACGTGCTGACGCGAGGATAGCTATCCGGTCCCCTGCGAGAACACATCGTTCGACTCGTAGCCAGCGAACGAGACGCTGCGCTCAAACGGAAGCCTCGTCTTGACAATCACGCAGTAGGTGTGATGCCGGTCAACGCTCAGCACGCAGGTCCGGTAGATCCGTCCCGGCTCGATCGCCACGGTGCTCACGTACTCGAGGTTGGCGCGGAACTCGGCCGGCGCGCGGTCGCCGATCCAGGCCTGGGCGCGGGCGATCGCGTCCTGCATCGCGCGCCGGTGCGCGAGCACCGTGGGATGGTGGATGAGCCCGGCCGTCAGCAGGACGGCGGAGACGATGAGCACCAGCGCGGTGCCGGCGTAGTCGCGGGCCACGACCGTCGGCAGGTCTCCGCGCACGCGGCGCACGATCGCGCCCAGCGGCCGCGACAGCAGCACCACCACCAGCAGGTTGAGCACGATCGCCACGATCGCCGCGCCCAGTAGTCGCTGCCCTTCGCCGGACACCGGCAGCGCATGCCCGATGAACGCGTCGACGATGGTCAGGGCCGCGAACGCAGGCCACATCCAGGCGCCCCGGCGACGCCAGCGCAAGCGGTTCAGCCAGGCTCCCTCCATCGCCTCAAAAGGGTAGGACGGGACGGCGCTGCTCGTCGACGCCCGTTGGGTGGAGTAATCTCGCCAGGTGCCGCATCGGCGGGGCCCGGCCGGAGATCCCGGGAGGGCCCGAGAAGCGGGTCCGGGCGGAGATCCCGAACGGCCCACGGAGGAAGGGGAAGCGCACAATGGCGACCCAGACGGCGCAGCAGGCGCAGGCCGGCAGCCATCTGCTGCCAGAGGATCGGGCTGCTCTGCTGCGAGCGATGCTGCTGATGCGAGGGCTCGAGGAGCGGGCGATGAGCCTGTATCGCCAGGGCAAGGTTCCCGGGTCCTTCTACGACGGCTACGGCCAGGAGGCGGTGTCGGCCGGCGCCGCGTTCGCGATGGCGCCCGCGGATCGGCTGTGCGTGCTGCACCGCGATCTCGCCGCGCACGTGATCCGAGGTGTGCCCCCGGCGCGGATCCTGGCCCAGTACCTGGGTCGCGCGACGGGAGTGACCCGCGGCCGCGACGGGAACGTTCACTTCGGGGACCGGCATCTCGGCTGCGTCGGGATGGTCTCGATGCTGCCCGACATGATGCTCGTCGCCACGGGTATGGCGATGGCCTTCAAGCTGCGCGGCGAGCGCCGCTGCGCGATCACCTGGTTTGGCGACGGCTCCACCTCGCGCGGCGACTTTCACGAGGCGATGAACTGGGCCGGCGTACAGAAGCTGCCGGTCGTGTTCGTGCTCGAGAACAACCAGTACGCGTACTCCACCCCGCTGGACAAGCAGTTCGCCGTCGATCCCGGGGAGCGGGCCGCGGCCTACGGGTTCTCCGGCGTGACCGTCGACGGCAACGACGCGGAGGCGATGTTCGAGGCGACCAGGGCGGCGCGAGAGCGTGCGATCTCCGGCCAGGGGCCGACCCTGATCGAAGCTGTGACGATGCGGATGCACGGGCACGCCGCCCACGACGACATGAAGTACGTGCCCAAGGAACAGGTCGAGGAGTGGCGCAAGCGCGACCCGATCGACCGCCAGGAGGCGCGCGTGACGGGCGCCGGGGGCGCGGTCGAGGCGATCCGCGAATCGGTCCGGGCGGAGATCGACGCGGCCGCCGAGGAGGCGCTCGCGGCACCGATGCCCGATCCCGCCGGTGCCGCCGAGGGAGTCTTCGGTGTCGGCGAGGCGGAGCCGCTCGGCGACGGCCTGGCGCCCTGGAGCGGGTTCGCCACCGGAGCCCCAGAGGGGGTCTCCTGATGGCCACCTTGACCTACCTACAGGCGATCTCCGCCGCGTTGCGCGACGAGCTGCGCGACGACGAGCGCGTGCTCATGATGGGTGAGGACATCGGCGTCTTCGGCGGGGCATTCAAGGTGACCGACGGATTCATCGAGGAGTTCGGGGCCGACCGCGTCATGGACACCCCGCTGGCCGAGTCGGCGATCATCGGCACGGCGATCGGCGCTGCCGTGGTCGGCATGAGGCCGGTGTGCGAGATGCAGTTCTCCGACTTCATCGCCTGCGGCTTCGACCAGCTCGTCAACGTGGCCGGCAAGATGCATTACCGCCAGGGGCTCGCCGTTCCGATCACGGTGCGGCTGCCCTCGGGAGGGGGCTTCTCCGGCGGGCCGTTCCATTCCCAGAATCCCGAGGCGTGGTTCATGCACTCACCCGGGATCAAGGTGGTCGCTCCGGCGACCGCGGAGGACGCCAAGGGGTTGCTGCATGCGGCGATCCGCGACCCCAACCCGGTCTGCTTCATGGAGCACAAGCATCTCTACCGCCGGATCAAGGGTGAGGTGCCCGACGGTATCCACGAGACCCCGATGACGGCGCGGATCGCGCGCGAGGGCAGCGACCTGGTCGTGATCGCCTACGGCGCGATGGTGCACGTGGCGCTGGAGGCGACCGAGGACCTGGACGGCGCCTCGGTTGAGGTGCTCGATCTGCGCTCGCTGGTGCCGCTCGACACCGAGGCGATCCTGGCCTCGGTCGCGAAGTGCTCGAAGGTCGTGATCCTCGACGAGGCCAACGCCACCTGCGCGGCGGGGGCCCAGGTTGCCGCGCTGATCGCCGAGCACGCCTTCGAGGACCTGGACGGACCCGTGACCCGGGTCTCCACCCCGGACGTGCCGATTCCCTTCTCTCCGCCGCTCGAGCAGGCCGTGCTCCCCGGCGTCGAGCGCGTGAAGGAGGCCTGCCGTGAGCTTCTCGCGTACTGAGTCCCTGGTCGACGTGACGATGCCCCAGATGGGGGTGTCCGTGGCCGAGGGCACCGTCGTGCAGTGGCGCAAGGAGGTCGGCGAGCAGATCCAGGCCGATGAGACGATCTGCGAGATCTCGACCGACAAGATCGACACCGAGGTGCCGGCGCCGGTCGGCGGGATCGTGGCCGAGATCCTCGTCCCGCTCGAGGCGACGGTCCCCGTCGGGGTGGTGCTGGCCCGGATCGCCCCGGCCGGAGCCCCCGGGGCACCGTCGCCGGCGCCGCCCGCTCCGAGCGGCGCAGCCACCCGCGCCGGCGACGACCCGGCCACCCCGTCCGGCGACGGCCCGAGCGCCGCCCCGAGCAACGGTGCGGGAGGCCCGCCGCGCCGCTACTCGCCCGTGGTGCAGCGGATCGCCGCCACGCATGGAGTCGACCTCGGCCTGATCAAGGGGACCGGCCGTGACGGCCGGGTCCGCAAGCAGGACGTGCTGGCGTTCGTCGAAGCCGGCAACGGCTCCCGGGCCGCCGCAACCGAGGATCCGCCGCTGCACATCGAGAGTCCCTACCGGCCGGATCCCGCTCCGGCGCCGGCGGTGGGCGCCGAGCGGCTCTCACGCATGCGGCGCCAGATCGGCGAGCACATGAAACGCTCGCTCGAGACCGCGGCGCACTGCACGACCTGGATCGAGGTCGACATGAGCGCGATCGAGACCGCGCGCGCCGCGCTCGGTCTGACGGCGCTGCCGTTCGTGGCCCGCGCAATCACGGTCGCATTGCGCGAGCACCCGGCCCTCAACGCCTGGCTGGAGGACGAGCGCTACACCTGCCACGAGGCCGTGAACCTGGGGATTGCGGTCTCGCGCGGTGAGGACGGCCTGATCGTCCCGGTCGTGCGCGAAGCCCAAGAGCTGTCGGTCGAGGGGCTTGGCGCCCGGATCAGGGACCTCGCCCGCCGCGGGCGCGCCGGTGAGCTCTCACCCGATGAGGTCAGGGACGGCACCTTTACGATCACCAATCCCGGGCAGTACGGCTCGATCATGGCGACGCCGATCATCAACCAGCCGCAGGTGGGGATCCTCGACCTCGAGGCGGTGGTCAAGCGTCCCGTCGTGATCACCGACGCCGCCGGAAACGACTCGATCGCGATCCGGCCGATGACGATCCTCGGGCTCAGCTGGGACCATCGCGCGCTCGACGGGGCGATCGCCGCCCAGTTCCTGGCGACCGTGAAGCGTCATCTCGAGGGCTGGACCGGGATCTGACCCGGCTGCCGCCTAGGCAGGCTACGATCAGACGATGCGCAGCGAGCGCAAGGAGCTGTGGGTCTGTCATCTCAGGACACTCGAGTACCGAGATGCGCTGGCGCTGCAGGAACGCCTCCGTGACGCTCGCCAGGCCGGCCTGATCCCGGACGTGCTGCTGACGCTGGAGCACTGGCCGGTGTACACGCGCGGCAGGCGCTCATCGCCGGGCGAGCTGCCGATGGGCGAGGACTGGTACCGGATGCAGGGGATCGAGATCTTCGACACCGATCGCGGCGGCAAGGTGACCTACCACGGGCCGGGCCAGCTCGTCGGCTATCCGATCGTCGGAGTGGAAGATGTCGTCGCGTATGTGCGCGAGCTCGAGCGGGCGCTCGTCGCGGCGCTCGAGGACGAGGGCATCCGAGCTCGAGCGCGGCCCGATGAGGGCCCGGATTTCACCGGGGTGTGGGTGGGCGAGCGCAAGATCGCCTCGATCGGGGTCCACGTGGCTCGCGGCGTGACCACGCATGGGTTCGCGGTCAACGTCGATAACGACCTGCAGCCGTTCAGCTGGATCGTCCCGTGCGGGCTCGACGGGGTGCAGATGACCTCGATCATCAAGGAGAGCCGTCGCTTGCAGGGTCAGCTGCGGTGCTTCCGCCGCCGCGCGGCGTGGCGGCTCGCCGAGGCGCTCGACCGGCGCCAGCGGCTGGTCAGCCTGGCCCGCCTCGAGGCCGCTGCCGGGGTGCGCCAGCCGGTCTGAGCGGCGAACCGTGCCGGCGCGAGCGACGACCGCGGTAGCCTTGGGTACATGAGCGTCGAACCGATTCGTGAGCATGTGACCCGGTCGCGCTCGAATCCGGGCGGTATGGACGTGCTCAGAGTCCTCGGGTCCGACGTGCAGCCGCACCGCGGGCGCAAGCCGCCGTGGTTCAAGGTTCGGGCCCCGGGCGGACCCCGATATCGCGAGCTGAGCGCGATGATCTCGTCCGAGAACCTGCACACGGTGTGCCAGGAGGCCGCGTGCCCCAACATCGGTGAGTGCTGGCAGCGCGGCACGGCGACGTTCATGATCCTGGGCGACACGTGCACCCGACGCTGCGGGTTCTGCACCGTCAAGACGGGTAAGCCGACCTGGAACGACCCGCTCGAGCCGGCCCGCGTGGCGCGGTCGGTGGCCAAGATGGGACTTCGCCATGCCGTGGTCACGAGCGTCGACCGCGACGACCTGCCCGACTACGGAGCGTCGGCGTTCGTCGGCGTGATCCGCCAGATCCGCCGTCAGGCCCCGCTGTGCAAGGTCGAGGTCCTGACCCCGGACTTCCGGGGCGCCGAGATGCCGCTGGCCAAGGTGATCGCCGAGCGCCCCGATGTGTTCAACCACAACGTCGAGGTGGTGCCCCGGCTCTATCCGGTAGCGCGCCGCGGGTCGCAGTTCCTGCGCTCGTGCCGGGTGCTGCGCAATGCCAAGGAGATGGGCGGCGACGAGGTGGTGACCAAGTCGGGCCTGATGGTCGGCCTCGGCGAGAGCTTCGAGGAGATGGTCGATGCGCTGGGCATCCTCCGGGAGCACCACGTTCAGGTGCTCACGGTCGGCCAGTATCTCCGGCCCACCGAGCAGCACCTGCCGATCGTCCGCTACTGGCATCCCAACGAGTTCTCCGAGCTCAAGCGGGCAGCGTACGGCCTCGGCTTCGAGCATGTCGCCGCCGGTCCGCTGGTGCGCTCGAGCTATCACGCCGATCAGCACGTGGCCCAGCACGAACCGGGGACGGGGCCGCTGGCGGCTTCCGCTCAGCGATGATCCGCCGGCTGCTCAGACCAGGGCGCGGGCGGCGCGCGATCGTCGCCCTGGCGATCGTGATTCTCGCGGTCCTGATCATCACCCCGGTGGCCCTGGCGGCCGCGGGCGGCGGCTCATCGGGGTTCAGCGGCGGCGGGGACGGCGGAGGCGGCGGCGGGGGGGGCGGTGGCCACGGCGCCGGGCTCTACATCATCATCCAGCTCTTCATCCGCCTGCTGCTGTTCACGCACGGTGTCACGCGGATCATCGTGATCGCGCTGATCGTCGGCGCGGTCCTGTACTTCTACCTCGCCCCCCGGCTCAGGAACTACTGGCAGGGCCAGCGGAACTCCGGTCAGGCATCGCGCCGCCAGGTGGCCCGACGCCAGCGCCGAGTCGAGCTCGCGGCGGCCGAGGCCTCCGACGAGGACCCGGCCTACGCACCCGACATCGTGCGCCCAGCCGCCGCGAAGCTGTTCACGGACGTGCAGGCCGCGTGGGACGCGGCCGACCGGATCCATCTCCGCGGGCTCGTGGCCTCCGACCTGCTCGCGGAGTGGGAGCGCCGGCTGGATGACTTCGAGCGCCGGGGATGGCGCAACCGGGCCCAGCTGCTCGAGGAGCCCAAGGTCCACTACGTGGGCCTGGCGCGACGCGGGCGCGACCGCGAGGACCGCGTGGTGGTCCGGATCGAGGCTCGGCTGCGCGACTATGTCGAGGACGCCCAGGGGCGTCACATCAAGCGCTCGGATCGCATCACCGAGACCGTTCGCGTGCGCGAGTACTGGACCCTGGGCCTGCGCGACGGACATTGGATCCTGGTCTCGATCGAGCAGGGCGCGGAGGGCGCGCATGCATTGCGCGAGGACGTCATCGCCACGCCGTGGGCGGACGAGAGCGGTCTCCGCGATGAGGCGCTGATCGAAGGCGCGGTGGCCTCCTCGGTCCCGGCCGGAACCAGCATCTCCGAGGTGGCCGACCTCGACTTCGCCGGCGACGGGCGGGCCGCCGCCCTCGACCTGTCGCTGGCCGACGGCCGCTTCGCCCCCGATGTGCTGGAGGTCGCCGCCCGCCGGGCCGTGTCGGCCTGGGCCGAGGCCGTCGACGGCGACGACGGTGCGCTGTTGGCGATCTCCCATCCCGACGCTGCCCGCGAATTGCTGCACCGCGGGGATTCGAGCGCCCGGACGCGGCTCGTGGTCAGGGGCCTCGAGGTCCGTCACATCTCGATCGACTCCCTCGACGCTGCGGCCGGGCCACCGACGATGACGATCGACGTCGAGCTGAAGGGCCGCCGGTACCTCGAGGACCGTGACACCGCGGCGGTCGTGGCCGGGAGCAAGGCACGCGCGGTCACGTTCACCGAGCGGTGGACCCTCGCCCTCGACGGGCCGGCCGAGGAGCCCTGGCGGATTGCCGCCGTCGGCACCGCCGCCGGGCGGTCTCAGTAGCGCCTGGAGGACGGCGCTCGGCGCCCACCCAACCAGGGTGGCGGAGCCACCCTCCTCAACCCATAAGCTCCCGCGCCGGTGATCCCGATCAAGGACAACATCCCCAGCGATCGCATGCCGGTGGTCACGTTGGGGCTGATCGCGATCAACGTGGTCGCCTACCTGCTCACGGTCGTGCACGGGGGATCGCTGCTGGGTGGCCCCAGCGCAGCGGAGCTGGCCAAGTACGGGGCGATCCCCTATCAGCTCACCAACGCAGGGGCTCACACCGGCCTGCGCGAAACGATCCCGGCCTGGGAGACCGTGTTCACCTCGATGTTCGTGCACGCATCGATCATCCAGCTCGCCGGCAACATGTTGTTCCTGTGGATCTTCGGCAACACGATCGAGGATTCGCTCGGCCACCTGCGCTTCATCGGCTTCTACCTGCTCAGCGGGATCGTCGCGATGGGGCTCCAGGTCGCTGCGGAGCCGAATTCGATCTCGCCGACGATCGGCGCCGCCGGGGCGATCGGCGGTGTGCTGGGCGGCTATACGCTGCTGTATCTCCGCGCGCGCGTGCTGACATTCACGTTCATCATCCTGTTCTTCACCGTGATCGAGGTCCCGGTCGCTTGGATGCTCGGAATCTGGTTCGGCCTGCAGGCACTGTTCGTTGCGGCAGGGCTCACGAACCCGGCTCCGGGCAGCGCCTGGATCGCCTATTTCGCCGGGCTGGGCTCGTTCGCGTTCGGCGCCGCGACCGTCCGGCTGGTGGCCACGAGCCGCAAGCCGATCCCCCCGCCCCGGCCGGTGTACTGATCATGCGCCTTGTCGTGCTCTCGATCACGCTGGCCTTCATCGGGGTGCTGGGCGCGCTGACCGTGTCCGACTTCGTGCACAACGGAGTCACGGTCGTCGGGGTCCTCGCGGTGCTGATCCTGATGCTGTTCACGATCGGGATCGTCGGAGCGCTGCGGCACCCGCCCCAGGAGTGAGAACGGCTCGCCGTGGCGGACCTCGCCGAACAGTTCTGCGTGGTAATCCGGCGGCTGAACCTCGCCGGCGATTAATTCCGTCGCCGACCTTCGTATATTGGGGCTTATGAGACGGACTCCCCGGGTAATCCGTGCCGGCATGGGATGGGAAGCCAGCAGCGCACCGGACGGACCGATTCGGCTCTCCCCGATCCTCCACGACGTCCGCATCAGACCGATCCGCCACAGCCTCGCGTGACGGGCCGACTCGCTAGCCGCTGGGCCGCCTGCGCGGCGGTGGTGGCTGTCGCGCTGGTGTGCGCCGGCGCCGCTCATGCCGCGCTGACCCTGGGATTCATGGATCAAGAGGCCCTCGTCCAGGGAACCCCGTCCGCCAACGGCGTCTGGTACGACCGCGCCCGCAGCGTCGGGGCTCGAGTCGTACGCCTCAACGTGATCTGGCCGGTGATCGCTCCCTTCGCGCCGCCGGACCCGACGCAGGCCCAGAACCCGTCGTGGTCTCGTTACTACTTCACGGAGATGGATGCCGCCGTGCGCGCGGCTCGCGCTCGCGGCCTCCGGGTGCTGATAACCGTCACCTACGCGCCCACCTGGGCCGAGGGCTCCGATGCCCCGCCGGGGCCTCCCTCTGGAGCCTGGAAGCCCGACCCAACGCAGCTCGGGTACTTCGCCACGGCGCTGGCCAGACGCTACAGCGGCGCGTTCCGGGATCCGCTGGACCGACGCCGCATGCTCCCCCAGGTGGATTCGTTCCAGGGCTGGAACGAGCCGAATTTGACCCACTACCTGGCGCCGCAGTGGAGCACGCAGAACGGGCAGCTGGTCAACGTCGCAGCACCGTGGTATCGCCGGATGCTGAACGCGTTCTACGCGGGGATCAAGCAGGTTCAGCCGGCGGCCACGATCGTGGCCGCCGGCATGTCGCCCTACGGCGACTACCCGCTGGGCGGCTCGCGGACGCCGCCGGCCGTGTTCTGGCGCGACGTCCTGTGCCTGCAGGGCGATCTCAGCGCGACCGCATGCCCCGACCCCGCCCACTTCGACGTCGTCGACAGCCACCCGTATGACATCAAGGGCCCGCTGCACGCGGCCGTGCTCTGGGGCGACCTGACGCTGCCGGACATCGGCAAGCTCCGCAGGATCGTCCTCGCCGCCCAGCGCCAGCAGACCGTGGTTCCGGCCGCGAACAAGCAGTACTGGGTGACGGAGTTCTCCTGGGACAGCAATCCGCCCGATCCCGGCGGCGTGTCGGTCCAGCTTCAGGCCCATTGGCTCGAGGAGGCATTCGAGGTGCTGTGGAGCCAGGGCGTGAACATGATCGCCTGGTACAAGGTCGGCGACGCGCCACCGATTCCGAGCTACTCGACCACGTATCAATCCGGGGTGTTCCTGCTCAACGGCGCGGCGAAGCCGGCGGCGACCGCGTTCCGGTTCCCGTTCGTCGTGCGCTGTCCGAAGCCCGGAAACGGCAACGCCATCGTCAGCTGCCTGGCCTGGGGCAAATCGCCGGCGCGGAAGGTGCTGATCGAGCGCCTCGTGGGCGGTCGCTGGCGCCACCTGCTGATGCCTCGGGAGAGCCCGGACGGCGTCTTCGCGGCTCGGCTGCGCCTGTCTCAGGGAGCCATCCTGCGCGCCGTCGCGCTGAGCAGCGCGCGGTCGGCGGCACCGAGCGAGCTGAGCCTCAACTGGCGGGTCAACCCGCTCGGCGACGGGCTGTAGGGCCGGTCGCTCCGCCGATCCCGTCCCCGACCGCGCCCCGGTATCGTGACGGGGTGGGATTTCTCAGCCGACGCGCCGCCGGCCTCGCCCAGGGCAACCGGGCCGCTCCGCCATCCGGGCCGGCGCCCCCACCAGGCGAGCCCAATCCACCGGCCGAGCCCACCCCACCCGCAGCGGCTCCGTCGCTTGTCGAGCCCCTCGCCGAGGTCGCGGAGCTCGATCCGCTGAGCGCGCTGTCGCTGCCGGAGCTGGCGGAGCTGATGCTGCACAGCACGTTCCAGGAACGCCAGCCGCAGGACGACGCCGAGTTCCTCACGCGAGACGAGATCATCGCCAGGCTCGGCGACCGCGACCGCGACCTCGACCTCGACCTCGAGCCCGAGGACTCTCCCTACCCGGAGCTGCCGTTCGACGAGGCGCTCGCCGCGCTTCACATCTGCGGCCTGCTGATCGCGGCCGAGACACGCGAGGGTGACACCGGCTATCACCTCACTCGCGCCGGGCGGGTCGCGCTTGATGCGGGGAGCGTCGCGGTCACCGTGTCGCGGCGCTTTGGCTGACCGCCAACCGGGCTCAGTCGACCCGCGACGGGTGGCCCACCCCCGGCCACGGCGAGAGCACCAGTACCAGCCGCGCGTCGCTTACGGCGCGGACCGTCCTGCGCTCGCCCGGGTCGAAGTGCGAGACGAGACCGGCGCCACCGCGGACGATGTCGCCGTTCTGGGCGATCTCGATCTCGCCCTCGGCCACCAGCAGATAGGTGCGCTCATGGACCTGGTGCTCCTGGAGCTCCTCGCCCCCCGGAAGGCTGACCGCGATCACGCGGGTCTCGTCGTCGGAGCGCAGCACCTGCGGGTGGTGCGGCTCGATCTCCAGTGAGCGCATGTCCCAACTCTGCATGTCGGTCTCCTCTCGTCGGTAGTCAGGGCCTGAACGTGTCGACGGTCCCGGGCCCGCCGATCGCGGCGCCGCGGCGCCGGGCGATCCGCTGCTGAACGTGGAGTGTGGTCGTTCCCGAGCTCAGCAGCATGGCCACGTTGGCGCCGAGAACGGCCAGCGCGCCCCAGGCCTTGGGCAGCCGGCCGAGCCCGGCCCCGTGGCGGGATCGGGCCGGCCCACCGCGACCTCACGTGGTCGCGGTGGGCAAACGGATCACGATGCCTGGGCGGGCGTTCCGGGTGCTCGGTCGCCCACGATCGTCTCTTGCACCACGCCGTTGTCGTCCCAGTCGATGCGAGCCGCATCCGCGCGGTCGAGCACCTGAGGGCCGCGGGTCTTCGAGAAGTAGTCCCACGCCCAGTTGACGAACGCGTTGATCCGATTGCGTACCCCGAGCAGCAGCATCGCGTGCACGCCCAGCCAGGACAGGAAGGCGATGACCCCGTGCACTTCCCACCGCCGGGGCCCGACTTCGGCAATGGCCGATCCGCGGCCGATCATGGCCATGATGCCCTTGTCCCGGTAGCGGAACGGGCGCCGCGGCTGGCCCGCGAAATCGGCCAGGATGTTGCCGGCCGCCCAGGCGCCGCTCTGCATGGCCACCGAACCGAGCTGCGGACGCGGATCCTCGCCCGGCCCCGGGATGTTGGCCACATCGCCGATCGCGTAGACGCCGGTGAAGCCGTCAACCGTCAGGTCAGGCTGCACGTCGATGCGCCCGCCCCGTCCCTGCGGGAGGCCGGCGGCATCCGCGAGCGAGGGCGCCTTGATGCCACCGCCCCAGACCGTGCAGCGCGTCTTCAGCGTCCTGCCGTCACCCAGGGTCACATGGTCGGGCGCCACCTCGGTGACCGCTGTGCCGAGGTGCACACGGACGCCCTTGCGCCGCATGACCTCGGCCACGTACGCGTGAGCGCGCTCGGAGAACGGCCCGAGCAGGGCGTGCCCGAGGTCGACGAGGTGGACCTCGGCCGCCGCCACGTCGAGATCTCGGAACTCCACCGTCATCGTCTCGTGGATCAGATCGGCGAGCGCTCCCGCGAGCTCGACTCCGGTCGGCCCGCCGCCGACGATCACGAACCGCACCGCGCCCTGCTCCACTCGCGACGGATCGCGGTCAGCGTCCTCGAACACGCCGATCACGCGCGAGCGCAGATGCTCGGCGTCGGTCAGCGAGTACAGCGGAAAGGCATTGGCGTCGGCCCCGGGCGTGCCGAAGAAGTTCGGTTGCGAGCCGGCGGCGAGCACGATCACGTCGGCTGACCAGGTCTCACCGTCGGTCGAGGTCAGGGTCCGGGCGACCGGGTCGATGGTGGCGATCTCGGCCATCTTGACGTCGACGT
>JADGPN010000314.1 GCA_017882465.1 Solirubrobacteraceae bacterium | reverse complement strand
GCCCGACCGCAGCTCCAAAGCCAGCCGCGGCTCGGCCGGCGTCAGCGCCCCTCGCTCGAGACTCTCCCGACTCCCGCTCTCGGCGGCTCGACGACCCGCTAGTCCCACCCGAAGGCACAACCGACGCCACGCTCGCCCCCGACGCGAGAGCACGCATCAGCGATCGCCGCCAGCGTCGCGCCTGCCTTCATCGCAAACCACACGTCACCATATTCGGGCTCGACGGTCGGTCTTGGGCGGGAGCACGAGTGCGCCGCTGCCTCCGATCGCTGTTGCTTTGATGAGCCGCCGCGCGGGCTGCCCGCTTGCTCAAGGCCGGGCCACGGCGGGCCTGAGCAAGCATCTCGCCGTCACCCAATGCCTCTGCTGCTTCGCCTCGCCGAGCAGCACCGCGGCGAACGCGGCGCCTGCGGGGATATTCCTCGACCTGCGGACCGCCGGGTCGATGCAGCAGTCTGGCGTCGGCGCTGAGACGGCTGGTTGTCGTCCATATCGAGTGTCTGGTGGACGGTCGCCCGGACGCTTGCTTTCGTATCGGTTGGGAGCAACGCGTTCGTTGTCCGTGCGCTGCGGGTCGCGGCGTGACGAGTCCGCTCTCGTGGGTGATGACGACGAGCTGGGCGCGGCGCGTGCGTGGAGTTTGAGAAGGATGCGGCTGACGTGGATGTTTGTGGTGGCGAGGCTGCTGCCGCGCGCTGAGCGGTCTCGTCGTTGATGAGCGCTTCGGCTACCAGCTCGGGCAGCGGCCGCCGGGTCGCCTCCTGGTAGTCCGCGCGAGCCGCGGGTTCGAACTCTTCGGCGATCTGGTCGCTGCGGAACGCGCACCGGACGATGCACTTGATGCAGCGCGGCAGCGCGAGGTCAGGACGCTGAGCGGGCGCAGCGACGACGGACGTAGACCTCGGCGCGCCGCCGGAGCAGGCCGTCGACGATCGCGTCCGCGCTGTCGGCCGCGCGGAGCTTCTCTATCCCCCGCGCCGCGTGCATGCTCCGGGTTGGCCTGCAGCAGGCGGATCATCCGCGCCGGTGGCGTAGAACGCGCTGACGCGGGCCATCAGCTGCGCCGGCGTCTCGCCGGCCCGCGGTGCGACCGGCGCGCCGAAGGCGACCTCGACCTGATGGCGGTGGCTGAGCAGGCGGCCCTTGATCCGGTGCGGCCAGGACGCGCTCGGCGGCATCGCGGCGCGTGTGCCGGTCACGCGCACGGGGACGATCGAGATCTGGTGGCGTTGCGCGACGAGCGCGGCGCCGGAGTGCATGCGCCCGACCGAGCCGTCGCGTGAGCGGGTGCCCTCCGCATAGATCAGCAGGTTCCAGCCATCTGCGACTAGCTCCTGGATGTGCTCAAGCGCGTCCGCGCCGCCGCCGGCGCGCGACACCGGGACGGTGTTGAACAACAGCGACACGCCGGACGCAACGGAGCGGCGCTGGTAGAAATGATCGGCGGCGGCGGCGACGACGGTCCGCCGGCGCCAAGCGGCCGGCAGCGCCCGCAGGATCGCCGGCGTGTCGAGATGGCTTGAATGGTTTGAGACCAGCACGACCGGGCCGGTCAGCTGCGCGAAGCGTTCATGGCCGCGCCGGCGCGCGCGCACGTAGTAGGCGATCAGCGGCCCGAGCACGAACACCAGTAGTGCGGCGCGGACCGCCCGGGAGGGCGCCGAGCGCGCCCACGGCACATCGAGTCGGCGCATCTGGCGCGCCAGCTCCGCGCTCTTGGCGGCAGCGTCCTGGCCGAGCCGCCCGTCGCGCTTGGCGGCGACGCGCACGCCGCGCGTGACCTGATCGCCGCTGATCGCTCGCAGCCGGCGGCCCGTGGACCGTTGACGTCCTGGTATGCGCATGTCAGTCGCGGCGTGCTCGCGCGGCTGCTCGGGCCGCACGCATCGACCCGGACAGCAGATATCGCCGGTGAACGCTAGCGGTGGCGCGGCTGAGGGCTCCGGCGTAGAGGGCCTTCCGGCGCAGACCCTTGGGGGCTCGATGCGCATAGGAGCGCCGCGCCGCCGACTGAAGACCTAAAGTGATCCCATGCCCGTGTTCGTGCTGCGCCTGAAGGCACCCCGTCCCCGCTTCGCCCAGACGCTCACCGACGCAGAACGGCAGATCATGGCCCGCCACGGCGCGCACTGGCGGCCGTACCTTGAGCAGGGAGACATGGTGGCGTTCGGGCCCGTGCTCACTGACGAGGACTCATACGGCCTAGCGGTCGTCGAGACGGACGACGAACAGGCCCTGCGGGATTTCGCCGCCGAGGACCCCGTAGTGACGACCGGGACGGCGAGCTTCGAGATCGGACGGATGGCAGACGCTGGGACCGTCCGCCCGCGGGCGTAGCGACCCGGCACTCCGCTCCAACGGGCTCAACGCCGGCCGACGCAAGGGCCGAGGACACTTTGCGAGGCCACGGCCTACATGGCGCGGCGATGTCGGTTCGCTGCTGCGTCCGGTCACTCAAACCAGACCGTCGAGATGCCCCCAGCTACCGCTCTCGCCTTCCCTGCTCGTGGCGAGGAGCGGGTGCGGCGATCGCAGCCGGGTTTCCCTGCTCCACGCGGGAGGCAGGGACAACGGGGTCGGCGGCCCCGGCCCGGAGTGCCCATGCAGGGGACGGCTTGGTCGCAGGCGGCCGGCGCTGGACGCCGCGCTCGCTTTCGCGTGGAAGCATGCGTCGAACCCCGTCCCGCCGACACTGCGATCGACACCACGTCCCGCAGCACCTTCGCGGACGAGTGCTTCTCAGAAAAGCGGGCGTCCGGATCTCGATCGCGGCGAGTAGTTCGTCGCTTGCGGATTCGCCCAGCAGGAGTAGTGACGAGCGGCGCGACCGGACGAGTGTCACTGTCAGAGTGCTCGCACGGGCGGTGACGTCCGACCGGGCCAGTAGGTCCTCGGGCTGGCGGCGGGCTGACTCGTGACGATTGCGTCGACTCTGCCAGGCCTGACCGGCAAAGCTTGTGTCGCCCGCCGCCGTCCGAGGATCGCCGGCGTGACTTGATAGAAGCGTGGCTTCGCCTCTCGTGACAGTTGTCCGCCGGAGATCCGCTTCATTCGGCGTCAACCAAACGAAGGGACGGCGTGCATGATCGTGATCGGAGCGGACACGCACAAGGGGTCGCATGCGCTGGCGGCGGTCGATGACGGAACCGGCAAGGTGCGCGGCAGCCGCCAGATCAAGGCGGAGGAGCCTGGGCACCTGGCCGCGGTGCGGTGGGCGCGCGAGCTCGACGAGGAGCGCGTGTGGGCGATCGAGGACTGCCGGTCGTGTTCTCGCCGGCTCGAGCAGGCGCTGCTGGCGGCGGGCGAGCGGGTTGTGAGGGTGCCGCCGAACCGGATGGGCGCATCGCGCAAAGGCGAGCGCGAGCCGGGCAAGTCGGATGAGATCGACGCGCTCGCCGTCGCCAGAGCTGTCGTGAAGGACGGTGTCGAGAGGTTCCCGGTCGCGTACCTGAACGAGCAGGCGATGGAGATCCGGCTGCTGGTCGAACACCGAAACGATCTCGTCGCCGAGCGCACCCGCACGGTGAACCGGCTGCGCTGGCATCTGCTCGAGCTCAGCCCCGAGCTCGAGGCCTCGCTCAAGCGCAAAGCGCTCAACCAACCGCCGACGCTTGCCCGGGTCGAGCGGCAGCTGCGAAAGCTCCCCACCGGCGCCAGGGTCCGGATCGCGCGTGAGCAGATCTCTGACCTGCGCGGCCTCACCGCGGTATCGAGCGGCTCGCGGCCGAGCTGGCCGAGCTCGTCACCGCACACCGACCGCGACTGCTGGCCGAGCAAGGTTGCGGCGCGCTGACCGCCGCGATCCTGATCGGCCACACCGCGGGCAACGAGCGGTTCCGCTCGGAGGCTGCCTTCGCGCTGCAGACGGGAACCGCGCCAATCCCGTGTTCCTCAGGCAAACGCACCCAACACCGGCTCAACCGCGGCGGCGACCGGCAACTCAACCACGCGCTGCACATCATCGCGGTCACCCGCGCGCAGCACGACCCCGCCACCAAGGAGTACCTCGCCCGCAAGGAGGCCGAGGGCAAGACCAAGAAGGGAGCGCTGCGCTCGCTCAAACGGCACCTCGCCCGCCGCTTCCACCAGCTGCTCTCAGATCAGAGCCGCCCGCCGACCAACAGCCAACCCCCGAGCCCGCACCGATCATCGAGCCCAAGCTTCCCTCAATCCCCGACCGACCCAAACCCCGGCGCGAGGTCGAGCAGATCGCCGCCGCACCCTCCCCGATGGTCTGCATCAGCTAAACCACGCAAATAGCGACGGCCCTTGACATAGAAGCAAGCTTCGGCTAGCCGGACCTCGCACAGTTCACGATCGCGTTGGCGACTTAATAGTGCTTTGTTAGGTTGTCACTCGGCTTGGCTGGCTGGATGAAGGCGGAGTCGGTCGAGATCGACTGGTCGTTGGCAGGTTCGGCAGCGGCCGGTCCAGCACTTGAAGAGTGGCTGGAACAGGAGGATTGCCTGGGGGAGGGTCAGGCCGGCCGCTGGTGATTTGGGTGCTGCCGCTCCAGGGTTAGGAAGCCGTGTGCTGCGGTCACCAGCGCGGTGTGGTGATACCAGCCGAGCCAGGAGCGGCCCTCGTAGTGATCGAGGCCAAGTTCGCCTTTGAGTTGCTTGTAGTCGAGTTCGATCTTCCAGCGCAGCCGCGCGAGCCTGGCGAGCCGCTCAGGCTTGGTGTCGGCCGGGAGGTTGGAGAGCCAGTAGTCGGTCGGTTTGTCTTTGCCTTCGGGCCATTCGGCGATCAGCCATTCCTCGCGTGGCGGGGCGCTCGCCTTCTCCCATTCGTTGCCGGCGCGGACGCGCAGAAAGCAGAACCGCGATGTCATCGGCTTGCCGTTGGGTCCGTCTCGGAACGTGATCGTCTGTAACTGCTCGGCGTCGAGCCCGGCGATCAGCGCGCCGATCGCCTCGGGCTTGCGGTCCGGCCGCGGACGGGTCTTCTGCCGGCCGCTACCTGCCTCGCGCGGCTCGGGCACCTCGAAGATCGTCTCGGGCGCGAACACGGTCGTGTCCGGCGAGACCGCGAGCACGTACTCGCGACCGGCAA
>JADGPN010000313.1 GCA_017882465.1 Solirubrobacteraceae bacterium | reverse complement strand
CGTAACCTCGCGATCGTGTCGTTGACGCGGGCTGGGGTGCCGGGGGTGGAGGCCGCCGCGCTGTTCGGGATCCGCCCTGAGCGTGTGAGCCGGGTAGGCGTGGTCCCAGATGCCCGCACGTGAGGTCACAGGGCATGTCTGAGTGTTCGCGCACAAAGCCGTTAGCGAAGAGGACGTCGGCCGCTTGGTACTAACGCGAATCGACGAAGCTCGTACTTGAGGAGCCCTGGTGACATGTCGCGATCAGGAAGTCGCTGCCCCGGTCAATCAGGACGCAGGAGTAGCTGCCAGAGGCGGTTCGTGCTGTGAATGGCTGGCCGCCCCCAGGCACTTCGGTCCCGGCTGTCGGAACGCGGGGATAGTTAGCCAACGTCTTGGGAACTGCATGCGCGGCGTCGGCAATAGCGATGGCCTGATCACATGTAAGCTGCGTCAACGCCTTGATGGTGATCACGAGGTGCGTGTTGGGGACGCTTCCGGCCAGTGGTCTGGTCTCTTGGGGGACAAGGCGAAGCACTTCCGCTGCCAGACGGCGAGGTCGAGCTGGATTGAGCCTGCGTGGTCGCCGTCGTGCTTTGGCCCGTCGCCGGTGGCTGCCCGGGGGACGGGCTGCTCGGTGCTGACGATCGTTGCGTCGTCGTCGCGGCCAGCGCCGTGACCCTTACCGCAGCACTTCGCCCAGCAGCCGTCCCACGTGCTGAGTCTCGCCCAGCTCGTCAAAGCTGAAGCGGAGCGGAAACAGTGGATGGTCAGCGAGCAGATCGGCTACCTCGTAGCGGAGGCGCTGAGCATCAGCGGTCCACCGCGTCGCCTCCCCAAGCAGACGCCCGAGCTCGGCAAACTCCACCTCGGTCAGTCCCCGGCGAGTCAGTGCCTGCGTGCCGAGACGGAGACCGAACTCGCCGCCTAGTCCCGGGATGATCACCGAGTTCGTGCGAAAGCCGCGCGTCGGCAGCAGCTCGTTCGCGAGCTTGTGCGAGACCTCCGCCGCACCGATCGTGACGTGAACCTGGTGCGTCTCCGTCCCTCCGTACTCCATGCCGGCGACGCGAAGGCCGCTGCTGTCGAGGACCCGGGCCAGCGTCCGGGCGTTCGCCAGCACCTGCTCGGCGTACGCCCGCCCGAAGTTCGCAACCTCTTCGAGCGCGATGACCATCCCTGGAAGGCACTCAGGATGGCTGTTCGACTGGAGCTGGGGGCACACGGTGTCCCACACGATCTCCGCAAGCGGATGGTTGCGATCAGCAAACGCGATCACTCCCTTGTTCGGCCCCGGCAGCGTCTTGTGCGTGTTGAACGTGAGGATGTCCGCTCCCTCGAGGAGCGGCTGCGGAAGGAGCCCGGCCGCAATCAGGCCGGCGGTATGGCTGACGTCGACGGCGAGCGTAACCCGCTCGGGCAGCGCGCCCGCGAGTTCCTCGATCGGTTGCGGCAGCCGGCAATGCGACGACTGGACGAGCAGCAAGCGGATGGTTGGGTACTGCTCAACAAGCCTGGCGGTGGCCTCGACGTCGATCAGATCGTCGCGCATCGGGAACGCGAACGACTCGATGCCGAGCCTCTCCGCGAGGACGGAGGCGCCGAAGTGCCCGCCGTCCTCGGGCGCCAGCTCAACGAACGCGTCTCCGGCTTTGCAGGCAGCCATCACGACCGCCTGCTCGCACATCGATCCCCCGTTCGGTCGCCAGTCGGCAATGTCAGCGGCGAACAACCGCTTCATCTGGGCCAGGAACTTCGCCTGGAGGGCGGGCAATGTCCCGGACCGCGGAAACGACCATTCGCCGCAGTGCCCCGGGGTTGGCGCGTCGAAGAAGTAGTGCTCGCCACCGACGAACGCCGCCGCAGCGCGCACAACCGTGCTCGGGTAGTTCTCGCTCGCCGTGAGCGTGGCCATGACGCTGTGGTAATGCCGGTCCTGGGCCAACATCCCAGCGAGCCAGCCGAGGAGTTTGCCATCTGTGGCGAGAGTCTCACTTGGCAAGTCGTCGGCGCGGCCCACGCCGTGCCGACTTGCCCATACCGAGTCGTAGGCCATCCGAAGTCCTTGTGGGATATGCGGGTGGATACTTAACGCGGTTGGGTGCAGGCAACTTGTGGTCGCTGCGCGCGGCTCGCCGAGCCAGCCGAGCCCACGAGGTACCCGAGCCATACCTTCCAGCGCAAATCCCACGCCACCGCCTGCATCGCCTGCTCATCCGAGAGCCCGCACCGGTACTGCAACAACAACACCTTGGCCAGCAACGACGGCGGGATCGACGGCCGCCCCATCCGCTCCGAATAGCACTCGGCGAAGTCCTCATCCCGCACGATCCGATCACCGTGCTCCGCCAACAGCGCGAAAAACGACCCCTCCGGCAACGGGCCCATCAACCCTGTCGCATCCATAAACCCCAGCTGGCAAGACGCAGTCGAAAGCATGGCCAGAAGCGTCCCGCCGGACAGACCCCGAACCGCCCCCGGTTCCGTAGACACGGCAGAGTCGAGTCTAGCGAGACGCCCGACGGGTCCGAGGTGCGCTGCGGCGGCTCGGCGCCGCCGGCGCAGTGGCCGCGGGCCGCGGGCTGCGTTGGAGACTTCCCATTCGGCTCGTGTTGGAATCTCTAACAGCTCGGCAAGATTGAGGCCGCATGACGAGCAGAAGTTGGCCTCCCCGGCGGGCTCACCGCAGCGACGCAAACGCGCTCGCTCTCATCGGTCATTTGGGCACCTGAGACGGTTGCTCGTCACCAACCCCATACGTCGATACGCGACAACCTGAGAGCGCCAATGTGCGTTGCGGGTGCGGATCCCCCATCACCCTCTCCTCTCTACTACCCGGTCAAGGCTTAGTCTCAGACCCCCGGTAGATGATTGAAGGTTTCTAGTGTTGAGCAGGGATTTCCTTTGGGCTTCACCATTGCGAAATCATCGCTAGTTTGGTAGTCTTGTGGGGTGGTGAACGAACGGACCCCGACCGTCGAGACCGAGGATCAGCTGCCGGGGATGCCGCCGTCGTTTGAGCTGTGCTTGGAGGCGGTGGGCGACAGTGTGGTGGTGTCCTATGGCGGGCGGGCGTTGGCGGTGTATGAGTCCGGCGATCAGGGGATGCGCAACCTCGCGATCGTGTCGTTGACGCGGGCGGGGGTGCCGGGGGTTGAGGTCGCGGGATTGTTCGGGATCCGTCCTGAGCATGTGAGCCGGCTGCGCCGGCAGGCGGCGCAGGGTGGGGCGCGGGCGTTGCTGCCGCCGCGGGGGCGCCCGTCGAAGCTTGATGAGCGTGCTCGCGCGCGGGCGTATGAGCTGTCTGATCGGGGGGTCGCGGGCAGCGATATCGCCCGGACGCTGGGGGTCTCGGAAGCGACGATCTCGCGGCTCTTGGCGCGTCGGGCGGTTGGTGAGGCGCCGCGTTTGCCGGTGAGCGAGCCGGGGGTGGCGGGCGAGGCAGCGGGCGTGAGCGACACGGGTGAGGTAATCGGGGGGGAGGTGACTGTGGCGGACATCGCCTCAAGCGCTGAGCTGGCCGTCGAGGTGACCGGGCCGGTTGCGGGGGGTGACGGTGCTCAGAGCGCGGCGCGGATCGGGGAGGGCTCGGGCCGCTCGGCGTACGCCGGCGCGATGCTCTTGCACCCGTTCTTGGAGACGGTCGGCGCGGGCGAGGTGTTCGGCGTGCTGGACTCTGGGGCGGGCCGGCGGTATGACTCGACCGCGGTCGCGCTCGAGAGCGTGTTCGCGTTCGCGTTGGGGTGCTCGTCGCTTGAGGGCTCAAAGCATCTGCAGCGCGCCGACGCGGGCCTGCTCGTCGGCGCAGAGCGCTTCCCGCATCTGCGGACGCTCCGTCCGCGCCTCGCGGCGCTGGCTGACAGCGCTGACCCGTTGAGCGTGCAGGTCGCGTTCTCCAAGGCGATGCTCGATGCCGACAGCGACCCGCCGAGCGTGTTCTTCGTCGATGAGCACTTCGTCGCGTACACCGGCGCGAAGCCGGTCGCCAAGGGGTGGAACACCCGTCGGCGTCACGCCGAGCCGGGCCGGCACGAGACAGTGATCGTCGATCATCGCTGGCGCGCGGTGTGCTTCTCCTCCGGGCCGCCGCAAGGGCTCTCCAGCGGGATGCTCGGCCCGCTTGATCAGCTGCGGGAGATCTGCGGGGAGCGGCGGCTGATGATCGGGTTTGACCGTGGCGGCTCCTACCCGAATGTGTTCAGCGACCTGCGTGACCGCGGCCTGGACTGGGTGACGTACCGTCGCGCGCCATTGGCCGCCCCGACCGTGAAGCCGCGCAACTCGTGGGTGGAGCTCGACGGGCGTCGGCACTACCTGCGCGTCGCAGACGAGCAGGTCCAGCTCGACGGATACGGGACCGCCCGTCAGATCACGCTGTATGAGCACGGCCGTGTCGTCTTGCAGATCCTGACCAGCGACCTGAGCACCCCGGCGGCGCGTCTGGCGCACACGCTGCGCTGCCGCTGGTGCATCGAGAACACGTTCAAGTACCTCGAGGAGCACCACGGCCTGCACTGGCTCTGCGACTACGACATGAACCTCGCCCCGGACACCACGCCTCAGCGCAACCCCGAACGCACCGAAGCGCTCGCCCAGCTGCGCGTGCACGAGCAGACCGTCACCCAACTCGAACAACAGCTCGGCCGCTACCACACCACCGCCACCCCCACCGACACCAACCCCGCCGAGACGCTCTGCATGCTGCAAGCCGACCTCTACACCGCACGCGCCGACACCCTGGCAGCCAAAGCGGCGCTAACTAAAGCCGATCCCGGCGAAGCTCCCCGCCAACACGATCGACCCCGACGCGCAGCGCGCAACGCCGCGCATCAACCGCCGCGCGCTGCAGACCGTCTGCCGGCTCCTCGCCTACAACGCCGAGCTCGACCTCGCCCGCGCCCTGAACACCTACCTCCAAGACCCCGACGAGTACCGCGCGATCACCCGCCACCTGCTGCACCAACCCGGACAGATCCACTACACCCCGACCCGGATCACCGTCACGATCGACCAGCCCCACGCACCCCGCATCGCCCGAGCGCTAAACCTACTGATCGACCAGATCAACACCAC
>JADGPN010000312.1 GCA_017882465.1 Solirubrobacteraceae bacterium | reverse complement strand
CCCGGTCATTGCCACCGCCAACCGCTGAGCACGCGAGCTCCCTTGGCTTGGACCCGCGCGCGCGCCCGGCTGCGATCGAGACCAGACATCAGCAGCTCGTCATAGCGCGAGTCCTGAGGCCGGACGGGCCCGTGGCAACGACCGCTCCTGCCTCCAGCACCGCCCGGCCGCCGAGCAAGCAACCCTGCCGAACCGCACACAGCAGCGAGACAATCTCACCCACCACCGGCCAGTTGTTTACGCGGCTTGGCGGGGCTGCAGGTCAGGAATCAGGCCCAGCCTGCGAGCTTCATCCTGAAACGCGGGCGGCAACGTACGAGCATCAACCAAGAACCCGTCGACCTCGATGATCCACGCCATCGGATGCTGCTCAATCATCGCGACTCTCGTGAGCTCCGGCTCGTACGCATCGAGATCAAGAGCCCGGCAGATCAACGCTGCCTTGTTGGCCATCGTGCTCTTGGCCACACCAGCACACGCAGCGAGTTCATCCGCGGTGAGGTGAGGATTCTGCGTGCGGTCGAACAGGAAGTTGATCTGACCGATCGCGTAGATGACACCGGCTGCCCAGATGCGCACGCCACCGCGCTGCAACGGCGACGGGCGCTTGCGCGCCAACCGTGCGACCAGCACGCCACACAGCTCACCGTACTCGCGGTCAAGATGCGCCGCACAGATCTCATCAGCGACCTCAACGACCTCCGACGCCCGCTCCCGCATCGTCGCGGGAACCTTCAATGCCTTCAGCCTCGACTCAACGACTTCTTTCATCGACAAATCATCACCGGCCAAGCGGACGACACGGCGGAGCGCTCGACCCGCGGCGGCGAGCCAGCTTAAGCAGACCCGCCGCTGCTGCAGGAACTATCACAATCGCAGGCTAGGCCTAAAACAAGCGATCTCGGTCGTGTGAGGCTGGTGTTGGGCTGGGATCGACTCGATGAGGCTTCGGCGCGGCTGTGGGGGCGTTGAGGAGCGATCGGGATGGCGATCGGAGCCGCGATCGGTGTGGGTGGGTGTCATATGACGTCGGTCTGACCGTTGTTCAGGGTCGCTGGTGCGCCGGCCGGTCTGGCCGGTGGTCGATAGCGCACTTCGGCTGTGGCGACGCGGGTCGCGGTGGTGGTCAGAGGGTGTCGGTCAGGTGTTAGAAGGCGTTGAGCCGTGGGTTGTAGGTGAGGATCCGCCAGCGCACGCGTCGGCCGGTGGTGATGATTTGGCAGGGGATCTCGATGAACGCGGTGCGGAAGGTCCGGAAGTCCATGGTCAGCAGGCGACGGCGTTGCTCGTTGTGAGGTTCGGCCCAGCGCGGGGTGATTGGTAGTAGCAGGGCGCACCACGCTTTCAGGGTCCAGGCGAGCGCGGCCATCGTCATGTACGCCCAGTTGGCGCACAGGGTGTTGACCGGGGCGTGCAGCGCGCGCACGTCGGACTTTAGCTGGCTGATCAGGTTCTCCTGGTCACAGCGCTGCCGGGCTTGGTCGATCACCTCGTCGGCGGTCATGTCCCGGTCGTTGGTGATGTAGAAGAAGTATCGGTACTCGCTGAACAGGACGTTCTCGCCGCGCTCGACGGAGATGTTCTTGCGCAGCGCGATCACCCGGTAGTCGCGCTTGCAGTTGCCGGGACGGTAGGAGAACTCGGCGACGTTCTGCGCTGCCTGGCGCAGCGTCTTGTAGTTGCGCTCGCGCACGATCTCGTCCTTGACGTTGGCCGGGCGGGTGCGGGCCGTGGTGGCGATCTGGGCCTCGGTGCGGGTCACGAGCTCGTGATAGGTCTCCTCCCCTTCGCGCTCGGCGGCTTGGACGAGGTTGGCCTTGGCGTCATAGCCGAACACGAACCGCACCCCGTCGGCGTCCCAGCGGTCGAACTCGGCGGTGAGCGAGAAGTCGGTGTCGCCCCGCAGGCGGATCTCTCGAAATCCGGCCTCGCGGCACAGGCTGGATCGCCCGGTCGTAGTAGTCGACCACGCCCTCGTGACTGGGCCGGTTCGCGCCCAACAGCCCCAGATACAAGGGTTCCTTGGTGTTCGCGAGCGAAACGACCAACGCCGAGTACCCCCAGATGCCGTTGTCGGAGATGTCCATCCCCTGTTTGGTCTGCGCGTCGGTCGGGACGATGCTGGCGTCCGCGTCGATCACCGCCGGCTGCTCGAAGAACGAGTCCGGCTGACGTTGCCACACCTTCAACCGGGCCAGGTTGACCGCCTCCTGGAGAGCCATGATCGAGGCTGCGTCAAAGCGCCGGCAGAAGTTCCCGGCGGTGGTCGGGTCGGGGAGGCTCTCGGTCCCCAGCCCGTCGAGGAGGACCCGGTCGCAGCGGCGCGCCTCGATGTCCTGCAGGCGTTGCCCGCCGCACAGCGCGTTGTAGGCGACGTTCAACACGTGGTCGGACTCGTAGTAGGGCTTGTGCAGCTTCAGCAACTCCAGCGCCGCGTCGATCTCGCCGGCCAGCCCGATCTCGCCGATCAGCTTCGCGACCAGGCCGATACCGCCGTGCCCCGTTGCTTTCGTGCGCGCTGAGAGCTCGTAGGCGATGTTCGCCCGGCCAAGCACCGGCCCGGTCGTGTTCGGGCGAACAGCGCGCTCCAGACGCCGCCCGATCGCGGTCGCTTCGGCGCGCAGTCGGGCGGTTCGGGTGCGGCGGGTCTTGCTCATCGGTGTGCTCCCCCTGGTCTGGTGACGTGTCCCACATCATACCAGACAGTAGTATTACTGTCTGGTATTGTGGTGGATACTGACCGGCGGAGAAAGAAGAGACGAGATGCCACCGACGAACACCACCGAGAGCCTCGCCGACTACGAGCAGCGCTACCGCGAGCTCGCCGCCCAGCTCCCGACCATCGGCATGATCCACTCAGGCAGCATCACCCGCCGCTACACCCGCTGCGCGACCCCGGGCTGCAAATGCCACGCCGACCCGCCCCAGCCCCATGGCCCCTACTACCAGTGGACCGCCAAGGTCAACGGCAAGACCGTCACCCGCCGGATCAGCGAACGCGAAGCGGACCTCTACCAGGAATGGATCGCCAACGACCGCCAACTACGACACCTCATTGACCAGATGCGTCAGATCGCGGCCAAAGTTGCCGAGCTGACACTCAAACAAGCAGCCGACACGTAACCCAGCACGGCTTCACCCCAAACGCGCACCCACGCAGCCAGGCCCCAACGCGCAATCCGCCCCAAAACCCCGCAACAACAAGCTTCCAGGACTCGCCCCCCAGCCCCCCAGCCCCAACCTACGCTTGGTTTAGGACTAACTAATGCGTCGAGACGCCCGTCTCCTGCAATCGCCGCGGAGCGGCACTGTGGCCGGCGGCCACGCCCTGGTATTGCTCACAGGCAGCACTCTCGGCGTCGCTGCCGCAATGGCGACGAAGGGGAAGCGGGCGATGAGACTCAGGCGACGGATCCGGGGCCCGTGTTGGGGGGATGACGGGATGCGCGCCCGCCAAGAGGCCGATCATTCCGCGCCTGCATTTGACGGCCTGGGGGTCTCGGGCTGCCGGGTCACGTTTGCCCCTCAGACGGAGTCGTGACAAGCCATGCGATCACGTTTCTGAACCAAGACGTGACTCAAGCTGCAAGATCCGCTCATCGTCAGGTTCTCGTCGATGCGCGCCGCCGAGTGGCAGAGTGTGATTGTTGAGCTGGGCTGATTTAAGCCGCCAGCCGAGCGGCTGATGAGGCGGAGCTGAGGTTCTTGGGTTCTGCTGGGTCAAGTTTTGCCGGTCAATTGTCGATGTGGTGCCCGAAGGCGCAGTACTGAGAACAGCTCGGGTCCTCACTAGGGCTCTCGGCTGATGACTGAGAGGAGCGAAAGTGATCCAGGAAGATGAGCGTCCGGGCCCGGGCTCGCAGCGCCCAGAGGGGACGGATGACGACTCAGAGGCCGTTGTGGGGCCGGCGGGGCAACAGCCCGCCTCCGCCCTAACGGATCTTGACCAGATCGCGTCCGAATTGGATCAGCGGAGCTCTGACAGCGATCAGGCCGCGTCGGATCGTGATCAGTCTCAGGCGGATGCTGACCAGCGGATCTCAGATCGTGATCAGGCGGCCGCTGATCGTGACCATGCGACTCAGCCCGCATCGAACAAGAGTAACGCCGATTATGAAGCTTCGCGGGTTGATCGGTTGCGGGGAACGCTTCAGCGGGTTGAGGTGGGTTGGGCGCGGGCGCAGACCGCGACTGAGCGTCACGAGCAGGCGAGGTTGCGCGAGGAGAATGCCCGTTTGCGCGATTTGCGCGCTGATGTGCGCGATCGCGCGGCCGAGCAGCGCGATCGCGCGGCCGCCGCGTTAGAACGCGAACTCGACGATCCTGGTCGCGCGTCCTCACCCACAGCGGATCTTGGGACCTTGCGAACGCGCGCTTCCGCTGACCGCGCCCGTGCAGCCGCCGACCGGGCGCGTGCAGCCGCCGACCGCGAGCAAGCGGCGGCGGATCGCGCCACGGGCACTTACGATCGCGCGCAGGCCAGAGCTGAGGTACTGCGGGCGCAGCTTGACCATCTCACCGGCGCCTACGGTCGTGAGCTGGGGATGGTCACGCTTGAGCGAGAGATCAATCGCGCTCGGCACGGGAACGGTCAGCTCGTGCTCGCGTTCATCGATATCGACGGACTCAAGCAGGTCAACGACCGCCATGGCCACGCCGCGGGTGACGAGCTGCTACAGGATGTCGTCGCCGCGATCCAAACCCACCTGCGCTCCTACGATCCGATTGTCCGCATCGGCGGTGATGAGTTCGTGTGCGCGCTGTCGGACAGCCAGCCCGACGACGCTCGCCGTCGCTTCAAAGCGATACAAGCCACGATCCAGCAGCTCCAACCGGCCGCGAGGATCAGCGTCGGCTACGCCCAACTGTGCCCAGAGGACACGCTGGACGAGCTCACCAAACGCGGCGACGCCGCCCTCTACGAAGCCAAGCTAACCAAATAGCCACCCGGTAAACCCGAGTTCCGCAGCTGAGCGGCGTTTCTGGGTGCGTGGGCGCGGGAAATCCCTGCTCAGCGTGATTTTGCTGGTACTGGAAGGCGAAATGGCCTAGA
>JADGPN010000311.1 GCA_017882465.1 Solirubrobacteraceae bacterium | reverse complement strand
ACTGCAGGCTACTAGCCGCCAGACGAAGGTCGGGCCGCGAGGTGTTCTGGATGAGTCCCGGGGGCCGGGACTGATCCAGAACACCTGGACGCCACCGGGCCCTTCGTTAGTAACGGCGCGGATCTATACGTTTAGCGTTAGACGCGGTTCAGCGTTTTCGGCGGCGGAGCCGGGAGCGTTTGTGGAGAGTTGAGGGCCGGAGTTGTTGATGGTGCTGGTGGAGCGCTGGCGCCAGGAGTTCGCGGAGACCGGCCGGTTGGTGTTGAGCGAGGGGCGGCCGACGATCCCGCTGGAGAGCTATGTGCGGTTGATGGTGCTCAAGCAGCGCTACCGGTGGGGTACCGGACGTTGGTGGCGGAGGTGTCGGACTCGATTCATCTGCGGCGGTTCTGCCTGATCGCATTGAGCGAGCGGGTGCCGGACGAGTCGACGGTCCGCAAGCTGACCAGGCGGATCGGCCCGGAGACGGTGTCGGAGATGACGCGCGCGTTGATCGTGAAGGCGACCCGGGACAGGCGGTTCCGGCCGCGTGCGGTGAGGATCGACTCGACGGTGATCGAGGCCGACATCAAGTATCCGACCGATGCTGGGTTGGCGTCGCACGGGGTCAGGGCGTTGGCGCGGGAGGGCCGCAAGCTCGCCAAGCTCCTGAAGGAGAAGAAGGCGCGGGTGCGGGATCGCTCGCGGTCGATGGGGCGCAAGCTGCGGGCGATCAGCCGGACGATCCGCCGGCGCTCCGGGGAGGCGAAGGCGGAGGTGCTGGCGCTGACCGAGCAGACCGGCGAGCTGCTTCAGCGCTCCGTCAAGGAGGCGCGCCGGCTCGCTGCCCTGGCCAGGCGCAAGGCGCGGGGGCGTGGCGCGAGGGCGAAGCTGAAGGCCGCCGCGAACCTGGACGAGTTGGCCGGCCGGTGCGAGAAGGTCGCGCGGCAGATCCGCCAGCGGGTCGCGGGCGAGCCGATCAAGGACCGGATCGTGTCGCTGGCCGATCCGGACGCCCGGCCGATCCGCAAGGGGAAGCTTGGCAAGCCGAACGAATTCGGGTAAGTCACCCAGCTCGCGGAGGTGACAGAGAACACCCGGCGCGGGGCGCGCGGGCTGATCCTGCCCGCCTCGACCACGCTCGGGAACCCTGGCGAGAACACGCTGCTGCCCGGCACCGTGACCGAACTCAAGCGGCTCGGGATCCAGCCCCAGGAGGTCGCGCTCGACGGCGGGTTCCAGACCGAGCTGACCAACACCGCGCTCGAGGACCTGGCGCCCAAGACAGTGTTCATCGCCGGCCGCCAGGAACCCGGCTCCAAACGCACCCAACGCCGGCTACGGCGCTACCGAACCGGCCCCGAAAGACGGATCAGCCACCTCAAACGCCGCTACGGGATGGACCGATCCCGCCTCAAGGGCGACGAAGGCCAGCACATCTGGACTGAGTGGGCGATCCTCGCCTACAACACCGACACCCTCGCCGTCCGAACCCGGTGAAACACTCCGAACCGCTCTTCGATCAGAGCAAACCCATTCACTGCAAAACGGCCGCGGAGATCACTCCGCGGCCGTTGCGCATCTCAAGAGTTCTTCCGCGGCAAGTAACCTAGCAACCTAGCTAGGGCGGCACGTAGTTACCAGATGAGCGTGACGCCGTATGGGCGTAGCGCTTCATCGCGCGAGACGACCGCGGCTTTCTCGATGGATGCTTGAGCGACCAGCATGCGGTCGAAGGGGTCCCGGTGATGCCAGGGAAGGTGCTCGACTGAAGCCGCGTGTTCCAGGCTGACCGCGAGTGCTTGGATGCCGGCGCCCAGCAGCATTGGCGCGAAGTCCTCGGGCGCTTGCAGTTTGCCCAAGGAGCGTTTGATGGCGACCTCCCAAACCACCGCTGCGCTGAGCAGTATCTGGTTGGTGTCGTCGATGAGCTGTCGCTCCGCCTCGCGGCCGAAGCGCTCATCGCCTGTGAGCCACCATAGGGCAGCGTGGGTATCGAGCAGAAGCTTCAACGGGCGCCGAACGCCTCGGCGACGTCGTCGGGCAGCTCGTCGAAGTCCTCGGCGATGTGCACGCGGCCACGCCAGGCGCCACGAACGGAGGCCAGCGAGGCGGTCTTGGCGACGGGAACTAGGCGCACGGCCGGCTTCCCGTTGCGCGCGATGACAATGTCCTCGCCGGACTCGGCGCGCTCGACCAGTTGCGAGAGCTTCGTCTTCGCCTCGTGCATTCCGACTTGTGCCACGTGTTGGAGGGTAGCACAGCCTAGCTAGCTTAGCTAGACGAACGTGATCAAACTGCGAACCTCGCACCCTTCGTCATTCGCTCTGCACGTGATCCCTCCGCCAGCGCAAGACGCCACCAACGAGAACTACCGCGATCGCGGCGATCAGGAGAGCGATCGACCCCGTCTGGCCCAGGCCGAGGCCAACTCCGCTCGACAGCGCTTGAACCAATGCCCGCTGATTCGCTTGCCACTGTGCGGTCCGCCGCAAGCCGCGTATCGCCTGCCTCACCTCGGCGAGGTCTGAGAGGACAGGCTTCGGAGGCAGCGCCGCTCCGGTGTCCGGATACTGCGCACCGACGGCGCTTCCACCGCTGGCGTATCCAGAGATTCCCCAGGCCGTTCCCGGCATCGCGAAGAGCAGCCCGATGCCGAGGCCCAAAGTCAGCGCGAGCACCCAGCGGAGGGCCGGAGGGGCCCCGTTCGTGAGCCTGGCTTTATGTAGGACCACCATCGAAGCTACGAACCATCGAACCGATTTTGCACGGTTTTGTACCGCCGATATTCTGGCTCTCCGGGGATGATCGTAGGTGAAACCTCGAGGTGGATCGCCGGCTCGGGACGCCAGGTAGCTTCGCTCCGCCCACCCGTCAAGGGCGCCGCTGCGCGGCTCGCTGCGCTCGGCCCTGTCGGGCCGCTCTTGACTGCCG
The DNA here is from genome assembly GCA_017882465.1 of Solirubrobacteraceae bacterium. Taxonomy (GTDB): domain Bacteria; phylum Actinomycetota; class Thermoleophilia; order Solirubrobacterales; family Solirubrobacteraceae; genus Palsa-465. The sequence goes on along the minus strand of JADGPN010000311.1, from coordinate 2,159 downwards.
GGCTGCGCTTCGCTGGTTGGCGATGAAGGTTGCATGGGACACGCAACCTCGTCAGGAGCAGGACTTTCGTTCCACGGAGCGATGACGGGGCCGCCATCTAGATCCACGCTATCCCGGGGGGCGTCGAGCGGCCCACCAGCCGCCACGACCGGCGGCCGGGGCTGCACGACGGCCGATGGAATGCCGGGCGGATCGCGGTCCGAGAGCCAGAAGCCTGACCTCCCAGCGTCGCTTCGGACATGCGCGCAGGTCTCCCTACGCCTTTCACCAGTACAAACCCCCTGCTCAGCCGCACAATCGAAGACCAGAGTCACCTACGATCACCCCCCTTAGCCTCGATATTCTACGCTTCCGCCACGTCCATGCCGAACGCTACGCAGCATCGAGCCGTCGCGACCGCGATAGCACGTGCGCATGGGGGCCGCATCCGGCGGATCGCCGTTGTGGGCGTCCTCATCGTGCCGGCCGGGCTCCTCCTGGGGCTGGCCCTCGCATCAGGTGGGTTCTTCCCAGACTCAGTCAGCGTTGCCGCTGTTGCCGTGCTCGCGATCTTCAGCGCGAGAGCGATGTTGTCGCGAACGGCGTTTGCGGGGCTGAGTCCTGGCTTCGCTGTCGTCGCAATTGCGCTCATCGCGTTCGCGGTCTGGACGCTGGTGTCGGGTTCGTGGTCGGGCTCGCCCGCTCGTGCCACGTTCGAGTACGACCGAGCCCTCCTTTACGCGGTGGTGTTCGTGCTGATCGGTACCGTTGGCCGCTCGACCGCGCGCGCCCGTTTCCTGCTCTTCAGCCTGGCCGCGGTGAGCGTGGGGATCAGCATCGCGGCGGTGGCGACGTGGCTCCTTCCCGATCTCCTCCCGGTTGCACGTGACATCCCGCGTGTGCGGCTGGCGTGGCCGACGAGCTATTGGAACGTAACGGGACTTATAGGAGCGCTCGGGCTCGTGTGGGCATTTAGCCTGAGCTGTAGCTCGGCCGAGCCAGCGCGCGTGCGCGTCGTCGCGGCCATGGCCGCGCCATGGCCGGCGGCGATGCTGGTCTTCACGGCCTCGCGCGGCGCTGTAGCCGTCGCGCTGCTTGGCTTGGCCGTGTCCACCGCGATGATACGATCGTCGGCAACCCCGGGGGGTGTCGCGACAGCTGGCCCCGCCATCGCCGTTTCGGCGACGATTGCCCTCGCCGTCAACGGGCTCAACGTTAACGCGCCGACGCCGCACGCGCTCCACACCGGGCATCAGACCATGATCCTGCTCTTCGTCGTCGCGCTCGCGGCGGGCGGGCTCCGGATGCTGTTGCTTCCGCTCGATGCAAGGATGGCCGCCGCTCGCGCTCCGTGGACACGTGCTCAGTTTCGCGGAGCGCTCGGCGTGGCCGGGGCGACGCTGGCGATTGCATTCGTGATCCTGGGTGGTCCGAAAGCGGTTCGCACCGCGGTGCATCAGTTCGTCGCCCCCGAGACGCAGGTGGTTTCGAGTACCCTCGCCCGGCAGCGGCTGACACAATTCGGGAATGATGGGCGAATCGAGGCGTGGCGGGTCGCGTTCGATGATGGGTTTCTCCGCCACCCCATCAACGGAACCGGAGCGGGCACGTACGCGACGCTGTGGACGCGATATGGGCGAACGTCTAGCCGCATTCTCAACGCCCATTCCCTATACCTCGAGGAGCTCGCAGAGCTCGGGATCATCGGAGGCGGCGTCCTCATCGCGATTGTCGTCTCGATACTCGTCGCGCTCGCGCGGCGAGCCCGAGGACCGGGTCGCTCGGTGTGGGCGGCGCTCTTCGCTGGGACCCTCATGTGGGCTGTCCACGCCGGCGTCGATTGGGACTGGCAGATGCCGGCGGCTACAGCATGGATCTTCGCCGCTGGAGGCCTTGCGCTGGCGGCGCCGGTTCAGCGGACCGAGCGCAAGACTCGGCCATGGCCTCGCCTTGCCATCGGGCTGGGATGCCTGCTCCTCGTCATCACGCCCGCGGCGGTGTGGCGATCCCAGACCCAGATCGTGAAGGCTCTCGACGACTTCGAGCGCGGCGACTGCGAGGGCGCCGAACGAGCCGCCCTTGCGTCGAGCGCGGCGTTGAGCTCGCGCTCGGATCCGTTCGAGCTGATCAGTTTCTGCGAGGCCGGCGCACCACCGTACTCGCTCGCGCTGAACTCCATA
>JADGPN010000075.1 GCA_017882465.1 Solirubrobacteraceae bacterium | reverse complement strand
CGGCGCCGCCCCGTCCGGAAGGCATGCGAACATCTGTTCGGTCGATGGCCATGATCGTATGCGTCCTGCTTCCGCGCTTTCAGCTCTCAGTCGCCGCGGGCGACCGGGCAGAGCTGCTGCGGACGCCCACGGCGCTCGCGCCCGAGCCCGGCGCAGCCCAGAAGGTCGGGGAGGTGTCGCTCGCTGCCGAGGCGTTCGGGGTCCATCCGGGGATGCGGATGGGGGAGGCTCTGGCACGCTGCCCCCGGCTGGCCCTTGTCGCGCCGGACCCGGCCGGCGTCGCCGACCGCTGGGAGCGGCTCCTGGTGCGTCTGGAATCAATCGGGGCAGCGGTGGAGCCCGAGCGACCGGGACTTGTCTGCTTTGACGCTCGAGGACTGCTGCGGCTGCACGGCGGGCGGGCGCTGGGCGAGAGCGATCAGCTGAGCCGGGTGCTGGCGTCCGCGCGGCGGGCGATCGGGACGCCGGCCCGGCTGGGTGTCGCCCCTTCGCGGTTCGCGGCTGTGGCGGCCGCGACGAGGGCGCGGGTGCGCCGTCCGGAGATCGTCTCCGGTGGCCGCGAGCAGGCGCGGGCGTTTCTCGCTTCGATGCCGGTCGCGCTGCTGCGCGCCCGGCCCGGGCTGGTCGATATGCCCGAGGCGCTCGAGCGCCTCGGGGTGAGCACCCTGGGCGAGCTGGGGGCGCTTGAGCCGGCGGCGCTCGCCGATCGCTTCGGCACCGCCGGGCTGCTGGCCCACGAGCTGGCCGGCGGCGGTGACGGCGCGCTGCGACCGCGGACGGCGACGGAGTTCCTGCGGGAAGCTCTCGACCTGCCGGAGGCAGCATCGGGCATCCAGCTCGAGCGCGGGCTGGGGCTGCTGATCGATCGTCTGCTCGCGCGTCGCGAGCGCCGGGGCCGAACCCTGCGAGCGGTCGTGCTCTCCGCGGTCCTGGTGGAGAGCGGGACGTGGCGTGAGCGGGCCGTGTTCCGCGAAGCGCTTGCCGACCCGGTCCGGATGAGGCTCGTGCTCGCTCCGCGGCTGGCCCTCATGCCCGCTCCGGCGGAGGTGCTCCGACTCGCGGTCGAGCGCTTCGGGCCGCCGGTCAGCGACCAGCGCGGGCTGCTGGATGATCCCGCCGCGGCGCGGGCGGCGCGCCTGCGCGAGGCCATCCGTCAGACGCGCACCGCCGCCGGGCCCGATTCCGCGCTGCGCATCCTGGAGATCGATCCTGACTCACGAGTGCCGGAGCGGCGGGCCGTTCTGACGCCGTTCGAAGGATGACCGGTCCGCGGCGCCTCGCGGTCCCGACCCGAGCGACCGTCTGGGCGGAGGCGGACGGCTGTCCGCTCACCGTCGACGGCCTGGCGGTTGACGCCGTGCGCGAGTCCTGGCTGATCGAGGATCGATGGTGGACCGAGCGGCCGCTCCGGCGGCGCTACTGGGAGCTGGTCACCACCTGCGGGCGGAATCTGGTCGTCTTCCACGATCTGACCGGGGGGAGGTGGTGGCGGCAGCGGTGACCGCCGCCTCAGCTACCGCTGGGCGGCCGTCACGGGTCGTGCTTCGCCGGACGGTGAGGGCCTTTGCGCCTTTACACTCGGGTCCACATGTCCACCGGGCTTCCCATCGTCGAACCGGGCCCAACCGCCGTGGGAACCTGGAGTGGCGGTCGGTTCATGCGCTTCGGCGAGCCTCTGGACGATCAGCGCTTCGCGGCGCTGATCACTCCGGACAATTCGATCAGGACCGTGATCACCGCCGACGTCTACGGGACGGGCGAAGCCGACAGCATGCTCGGGCGCGCCCTGACCGGGCTCCCGCGTGAGCAGATGTGCGTGGTGGGTGCCGTGGGGCACGACTTCTATGAGGGCGAGCGTGACGGCCCCAAGGGCTTCCCGCGCTTCACCGACCCCGCGCTCCGCGGACCTGATGCCTACGGCGACTACCTGCGGATGGCCACCGAGCGCAGCCTCGAGCGCTGCGGCGTCGACGCCTTTGACCTGCTGCTGCTACACAACCCCGACCGGGTCGGGTACACGAGCGAGGTCGTGTGGGAGGGCATGGCGGCACTGCGTGAGGCCGGCCTGACCCGGCTGATCGGGGTGGCTCCGGGGCCTGCGAACGGCTTCACGCTCGACCTGATCGACTGCCTCGAGCGCTTCGGCGGCCTGATCGACTGGGCGATGATCATCCTTAATCCGCTCGAGCCGTGGCCCGGCGAGCTCTGCCTCGGAGCGGCCGCGGCAGCCGACGTCAAGGTGGTCACGCGCGTGGTCGACTACGGCGGATTGTTCTTCGACGATGTGCTTCCCGGACAGGAGCTCGTGCAGCACGACCACCGCAGCTTCCGGCCGCCGGGCTGGATCGAAGCCGGCCGGGCGCGGATGGAGGCGATGCGGCCGATCGCCGAGCGCACCGGCCTGACCATGCTGCAGCTGGCCTGCCAGTGGAATCTGGCCCACGAAGCCGTCGAATGCGTGGCACCGACTCAGATCCAGGAGGCCGGCCCGGGTCCCCGCCCCGTCGAGGAGAAGCGGGCCGAGCTCGCCGCGCTGCCGCGCGAGATCCGCCTCTCCGGCGCGGACCTCGAGGAGATCCGGCGCGCCGGGGACAACACCGGGTGCATGGCCCTCAAGGGCGGAAGCCCCGAGCACGCCGGCGAGGACCGACCGGATCGCTGGGAGCTGAACGAGCACCTGCACGAGGTTGCCCGGCGCTGGAGGATCGAGCCCGGCCGGGACCTCACCCAGGCGGCCGCGTAGCGCCCCTCCCGTGGCCCGTGCGGCTCGACTCGGGCCGCTGCCGGCGCCCTAACTCCATGTGCGCCGCCCCGGTGGCCGCCCCCTACTTGAGTGGTCGGCCGTTGGTGAAGATGGCCACGAACGTGGTCATGATCGCCACGGCGTGGATCACGGCCATCAGTGCGACGCCGGTCAGCACCGATTCCAGGAAGCTGCCCGCAGCCGCATTCCGGGTCGCGGCGAGGAACAGAAAGATCGCCAGCTCGACGGCCAGGACGAGCATCACGATCCAGGCCGGGCCGTGCCCCCCGGGATCGCCGCGGTATCGAGACAGCCGGCCCGGAACGTGCTGGAACTCGAGCAGGAGGTCGCCGAGCACGATCCCGATCGTGAGCCCGAGCGCATTTCCCAGCGCGTGGTGGTGCGACGCGAGCTTGACCAGCAGCAGTGGCAGCGCGATGAGCGCCACGAAGCCCAGGGACATGAGCGCGTCGACGGCGTGCCTCCCGCTCCGCTCCCGGACCGCGGCCAGGCTGTGACGGAACATGCCGACGGTGCAATCGGCGGCCCGGGCCAGCGGCGGTTCGTGGTAGCGCCCGAGGCCCTCGGTTACCTCCATCCACTCGTCTGGACGCAGCCGGAAGATCACCAGCACCAGCAGGACGCAGAACCCGATCGCCACCCAGGCCGACAGGAACGCCGAGAGCAGCACAACGGCGATCAGGATCGGGATGGCGACGAGGGAGGGGGTGCGCATGGCCCGGCCAGCCTACGGGGCGCCGCCAAGCAGCGCGACCGCGCCTGGCCGTGGCCGGACACCCGTACTCGGTGAGAGCAAGGGGCCGTTGCTGGGTGCGACTCGGGAAGGGGCCCCGTCCAACTGGGCCCCTTCCTCGACCGACCTCGGGCTCTCGAGCTAGTGCACCGGGTAGGTGTGCTCGATGCGCACCTGCGCCGGAGCGCTTTGCTGCGCGGGCACGCTCCGGGCGGCGCGCCCCGGAGGTGGTGCGCCGGTGCCGGGGTCGCGCAAGAGCGTCAAAGCGGCTGCCGGATGCTGGATCAGGGGGGCGTGGACCCGATACCGGACCAGCGGCACGCGCGGTGTGTCGCTCAACGCAAGAACGACGAATGCCAGCCCGATGGCAACGAGCGCGAACAGCGCCATGGCAACCTCGCGCGATCTGCCTCGCAGGTGCGGCGCCACGCGCACGGTGGGGTTAACGGTGGACATGGTCTCCTCCTGGCATGGCGGACTGCAAGGCGTGCGGCCCTGTTTGGATCTACTGTTCCCGGCTCAGGGCAAGCACTGTCGCCGGCGCCGCTCAGAATGCCCATCAGTCCCGTGACCCGCGCTGGTGGTGAGGAGCTGCTGGGCTCTCACATTTGCCCTCACGTCAAGGCTAACTCGGCGATCCGCGAGGAAAAGTGACAAGGCGCACAATTCGGCGCCGGGCGGGCGAGCCGCAACGCCTGGTGCGACCCTGATCAGGCGCCGGGCGGCTCGGCGCGTTGCTCCTCGCGCACCCACTCGCAGCCGGCCGAGAGGTCCTCGACGCCCATCGCGGCGGCGACGTTGAGCCACATGCCTTTCCGGAAGAAGTCATCGATCCGCTCGTCGTCGGCGCCGGAGAGCCGCTCGACATGGGCGACGAGCCGCGCGTAGCAGGCGCGGACGCGCGTGCGGATCAGCTCGTCGTCGCACGCGGCGTACGCTTGGTGCTGGAGCATCAGCGAGTCGCGGTCGGACTCCAGCATCTCGACATAGGCCGTGCCCATGGCACTCAGCACGTCGGTGTCAGGGAGCGCGATCGCCGGGTCGAACTCGGCCGCTGCGCGGGTGAACGTCTCGGCCACGAGCTCGAACCCGCGCTCGACCGCGGCGAGAAACAGCTCTCGCTTGTTGCTGAAGAGACTGAACACGTAGGGCTGGGCGACGCCGACGCGGCGGGCGATGTGGTCCACGGGCGTGCCGTGGAGGCCGCCGTGAGCGAACTCGTGCCGCGCCGCCTCGATCAGCGCGTCCCGGCGCTCTGCGGCCGGGACACGCTGGCGAGGAGAGTCGCCCTTCGCTTTTGCCACGGTGCTCATCGTGCTCGGGTTGAGCATGCTACGTGATCCGGATGCTCACGCCGCCGCCCGGCTGGGCGCCGGAGCGTGGGCGGGGACGGGCATCTCGGCGGGAACGGAGGCGATGGCCGGTGCTCCGTCGGCGGCGAGCTCGCCGGCCCGCTCCGAGACGGCAGCGACGCGGCCGAACGGCAGCACCAGGGCGACCAGCGCGCCCGCCGCGAGCACGCTCGCGCCGATCCACAGCGCCGGGACCACGCCGTCAACGTAGGCCTGGGGGGAGGCGTAGCTGCCGTGGCTGGTGAACACGGTGGCCAGCACCGCCACGCCCAGCACGCCGCCGAGCTCCCGGATCGCGTTGGTGGCGCCCGACGCCTGGCCGGCCTGGTCGGTCCGCACCGAGGCGAGGACGGCGTTGGCGGAGGGCGCGAACACGAGCGCCATTCCGGCGCCGGCGAGGATGAACGGCGCAATCATGCTCGCGTAGGTCTCGTTGACCGCGGTCAACGAGGCGAGCCACCCCAGCGCCAGGGCCTGCAGGCCGAGTCCGGCGGCCATGAACAGACGGCTTCCGTAGCGCTCGGAGAAGAAGCCCGCCAGCGGCGCGACGATCATCGTCGCGCCTGTCCACACCAGCAGCTTGACCCCTGCCTGCAGCGGCGTGTTGTGAAGCACGTTCTGGAGGAACTGGCTGAGGAAGAAGATCGAGCCGAACATTCCGAAGTACATCGCCATCGAGACCACATTGGTGACCGCGAAGCTCCGCCGGGCGAAGAAGCTCATCGGGAGCATCGGCGCCGGAGTGCGCAGCTCGTGCCGGATGAAGAGCGCGACGAGCACCACGCCGGCGCCCAGCGCGATCCCGATCTCCGGGCTGGTCCACCCCAGCGACTGGGAGCGGACGAGACCGAAGACGATTCCGAACAGACCGGTCGAGGCGAGGATCAGCCCCCGCACGTCCAGTTGCCGCGAGGGGCCATGGCTCTCCGAGAGCCGCAGCGCCGCGACCGGTATGAGCACCAGCCCGATCGGCACGTTGATCCAGAAGATCCAGTGCCAGTTGACGGCCTGGATGACCGCGCCGCCGACGAGCGGCCCGAGCGCGACGGCGATCCCGCTGATGCCTGACCAGACGCCGATTGCGACACCGCGGCGCGCCGGCGGGAACGCGGCGGCCAGGAGGGTCAGCGTCAGCGGCGTGGCGAGTGCCGCGCCGACGCCCTGGCTGGCCCGCGCGGCGATCAGCAGACCGGTGGAGGGGGCGAGCGCCGCGGCGGCCGAGGAGACGGTGAACAGGGAGATCGCGATCACGAACATCCGCCGGCGGCCGTAGCGATCGCCCAGGGCCGCTCCGGTGAGCAGCAGCACGGCGTAGGAGAGCACGTAGGCGTTGACGGTCCATTCCAGCGCCTGGATCGAGGCGCCGAGATCACGATGGATGCTCGGCAGCGCGACGCTGACGACCAGGTTGTCGAGGACGACCATGAAGAGCGCGACCGAGACGATCGCGAGTGTCCATCCCCTGCTGCGTGAATCCGGCATCGTCCCTCCCAAGATTGATTAGTGAGTACTAACTACAGAGAGATTAGCAGCAACTAATAAGCTGTCAAGGGGGAAAGGGTGAGAGGGTCCATCCTGGTCCGGTGCGAACATGTGTTCGCATGCCATACGCGGAGCTCCACTGCCACTCGGCCTTCTCCTTTCTGGACGGGGCATCGTTGCCCGACGAGATCGTTCCGGCCGCGCTCGAGCTGGGCTATGAGGCGGTCGCGCTGACCGACCACAATTCCGTCTCGGGCTCGATGGAGTTCGCCGTGTCGGCCCGCTCGCTGGGCCTGCGGGCGATCCATGGGGCGGAGGTGGACCTGGACGACGGACGCCACCTGACGCTGCTGGTCGAGAACACGCGCGGCTGGTCGAGCCTGTGTCGCATTCTCGTGCGCGCGCACGAGCACACGCGTGAGGGCAATGGGCCGCCGGCTCAGCCCAGCGTTCCGCTCACCGAGGTGCTGGAGCGCTCGGAGGGGCTGATCTGCCTCAGCGGGTGTGCGTTTCGCGGCGTCCACGACCAACCCACCCTCCGGCGCCTGCGGGAGGCGTTCGGACGCGATCGGCTGCGGATCGAGCTCCAGCGTCCCTTTCTGAGCGACGATCGCGCTCGCAACCGGAGGCTCGCCGGGCTGGCGCGGCGGCTGGAGGTGCCGGGCGTCGCCACCGGCAACGTGCACGTGCACGCGCGCTCCCGTGCGCCTCTGCAGGACGCGTTCGTGGCCGTGCGCATGCACATGACGCTCGATGCCTCCGAGCCGCAGCGGCGGGGGAACTTCAGCCACGTGCTCGCGTCACCTGAGGCGATGGAGGCGCGCTTTCCCGATCACCCCGAGGCGGTGGCGGAGACCGTGCGGCTGGTCGACCGGCTGCGATTCGAGCTGGGCACGGACCTCGGCTACCGGTATCCCGGCTCAGAGGACGAGGAGGCGATGGGCAAGCTCGCGGAGCTCTGCCAGGCGCGCTTCGAGCTCCGCTATGGAGAGGCATCGTCCCAGCGAGCGGTCCGCGATCGAGCCGCGGGGCGCCTGGAGGAGGAGCTGCGGATCATCGACGCCCTGGGGCTGCCCGGGTTCTTCCTGCTGCACCACGACATGCTCGAGCTGGCCCGCGAGGTCGCGCTCGAGGTGCGGGGTCCGGATACCGCTCGTGCGGTGCTGCCGCCGGGCCGGGGCCGGGGCTCGAGCGTCTCCTCGATCGTCTGCTACCTGACCGGGCTCTCGCACGTGGACCCGATCGCCAACGAGCTGCTGATCGGGCGTTTCCTCAACGAGGAGCTGACGTCGCTGCCCGACATCGACCTCGACTTCCCCCGCGATATCCGCGAGATCTTGATCCCTCGCGTCCACGAGCGCTACGGCCAGGACCGCTCGGCGCTGGTGGCGGCATTTCCCACCTATCGGGCTCGCGGTGCGATCCGCGAGCTGGGCAAGGCGCTCGGCCTTCCTCCGGGTGAGATCGAGCGCGTGGCCCGCGGGAGCGAGGGGTTCGACGCGCGCGAGGTGGACAGGGACATTGCGAATGCGTTCGGGTTGGCCGCCGATGATGCACCGGGTCGCCGGGGCGCCACCGGCCGCTGGGCGTGGCTGGCCCGGCTGGCCGCCGAGGCGCATGGGCTCCCGCGTCACCTCTCCCAGCATTCGGGCGGGATGATCGTCTCCACCCGTCCGCTGATCGACTGCTGCCCGATCGTGCCGGCAGCGATGGAGGGCCGCCAGATCGTGCAGTGGGACAAGGACTCCTGCGCGGATGCGGGCTTCCTCAAGATCGACCTCCTCGGCCTGGGAATGCTCTCGGCGGTGGAGCGCTCGGTGGAGCTGATCGCCAGGACGCGCGGCGAGCGGATCGACCTGTCCCAGATCCCCTATGACGATCCGGCGACCTACGAGTGCATCCAGAACGCGGATACGACCGGGGTGTTCCAGATCGAGAGCCGCGCGCAGATGCAGTCGCTGCGCCGCACCCGGCCCGAGAATCTCCAGGACATCACGATCCAGGTCGCGATCGTCCGGCCGGGGCCGATCCAGGGCGGGGCGGTGAATCCGTACATCGAGCGCCGCCAGCGCATGCGCGTCGATCCCGGCTACGAGGTCCCGTATGACCATCCCTCGCTCGAGCCGGTGCTGCGCGAGACGCTCGGGACGATCATCTTCCAGGATCAGGTGCTCGAGGTCGCAATCGCTTTCGCAGGCTTCACTCCGGGGGAGGCCGAGGGGCTGAGGCGGGCAATGAGCCGCAAGCGCTCGGATGCCGCGATTCAGGCCTATCACGACCGATTCATCGCCGGCGCGCAGCGCAAGCACGGCGTGGATGAGGAGCTCGCGGAGCGGGTCTTCTCGATGGTGCGCGGGTTCTCGGGCTTCGGCTTCCCCAAGGCCCACGGTGCCGCGTTCGGCCTGCTGGCCTACCAGTCGACCTGGCTGCGCGTCCACTACGGCCCCGAGTTCCTGTGCTCGCTGCTGAACGAGCAGCCGATGGGCTTCTATCCGCCCGACGCGCTCGTCCACGAGGCGCAGCGGCGCGGGATCGAGGTGCTGGCGCCGGACGTCAACGAGAGCGAGGCGGAGTGCGACATGAAGCTGGGCGGGTCTGAGCATGGTCGCGTCCGCATCGGGCTGGGCTATGTACGAGGAGTTCGCGCGGCCGAGGTGGCCGAGCTGGTCGCTGCCCGTCGAGCCGGCGGGCGCTTCCGCAGCCTCTCCGACCTCGCCTCCAGGGGTGCGTCGAGCGCGGGATCGCTGGAGCTGCTGGCCTGGTCAGGCGCGTGCGACGCGCTGGCGGAAGGGGCAGCCGCGCGTCGGTTCGACGAGGGTCGGTTCGACGAGGCCGGTGCTCGTGGCGCTGCCGGCGCAGTTAGGAACCGGTCTGCGCGGCGGATCGCGCTGTGGCAGCTGGGGGTGGCGACGCCGGGGAGAAACGTTCCCGGTGGGACCCAGCTGGCGCTTCCCCTCGACCTGCCGGCTCCGCCCCAGCTGCGCGAGCTGTCCTCGTGGGAGTCGATGCTCGCGGACTACGGGACGACCGGGCTGACCGCGTACGATCATCCTCTGGCGCTGCTGCGCGATCGGCTGCCCGCGGATGCGGTCACGAGCCTCGGCCTCGAGAAGCTCGCCCATGGCACGCTGGTGCGCGTCGGCGGTCTGGTGGTGGCGCGCCAGCGACCGGGCACGGCGAACGGGATCGTGTTCGTCCTGCTCGAGGATGAGCACGGGACGATCAACCTGGTCGTCTCGCCGCCCGTGTATGAGCGCCATCGGCTGGCGGTCAGAACCGAGCCGCTGATGCTGGTCGAGGGCAAGCTCGAGCGCTTCGCCGCCGCGGGTGGCGCGATCAGCGTGCTCGTCGACCGGATCGCGTCGCTGTCGGCGCCCGACCAGCCGCTCGCTGAGGTCAAGGACTTCTCGATGCTCGACGAGCGCGGGCGGCGCCGGATCGCCGAGGAGCGACAGGTCGGGGCGGAGGGGGCGGACGACTTCCGGGCGGTCGCCCCCGCGGTGATGAGCTTCGGTTCCGGACGCCGCCGCTGAGCGCGATCGTGGGGTGCGCGACCCGGCTGACTACCCATTCCGGTGTCCTGCGCGGTAAGGTGCCCGCGCACCGTGCTGGCAGCCATCCTGTTCATCGCCTTCTGGGTCGTCATCGCGCTCGGCCTGTTCTTCATTGCCGTCCGCGGTGGACTGGGCGGTGCACGCGACACCCTGCAGAGCCAATCACGCGGCGGCCGGCGGTTTGCCGCAGTGATGTTCGCGATCATCTACGTCGCGTTCGGGATCGCGATTCCCGCCGTCACCCTGGCCGGCAACAGCGCCCGCGCGAGTCGCCAGTACGCGGGGTTGACCCTGACCTCGTCGGAGAAGCGCGGCCGGGAGCTGTTCGGAGAGCACTGTGCCGTCTGCCACACGCTCGCTGCCGCCAATGCCTACGGCAAGGTTGGGCCGAACCTCGACCTGCTCGCGCCACCGCAGTCGCTGGTGTTGCACACGATCGCCTACGGATGCCTGCAGAACCCGCCCGCCGGTGACCAGCAGACCTGCCTTGGCTACGGAACCATGCCCTCGGCGCTCGTCCAGGGCCGGGATGCCACCGATGTCGCGAACTTCGTCGCGCGCGTAGCCGGGCGATAACCCTCAGCCCAGCCCCGCTCCGGGTCCTGGCGCGACGCGGAACCGGCCCGCTCCGGACCGGGCGCGGTCACGGCCCTCGCGGGTCCTCCGAGCGACGCGGACAGCCACCGGCGATCGATCCGGGACCGTTGCTAGCATGCTGCATGCGTACCGCTGAGTTCTCGTGATTCGGCCATCAGGCCGGGCGCGCGAGAAGCGGGGGACCCAACGTCGTTGGGGCTAATCGCGCCCATGCGCGTAGCGCCGCTCTTTCGGCGCGAGCCCGTCAGCTAACCCCGCAAGCCCGAGGAAGAGGACGATGAGATGCCAGAAGCTCGCGTTGCCGCGCGCCGGGGCGAAGCTCGTCATGACGGGTCCGCCGGAGCGGCGTCCGTCCCCAGACGGCCGATCGCAGGTGAGCAGGTCGTCGGCGAGCGCCGCACGGTCACCATTCGAGGGCAGGTGGCCGACCAGCACATGCCGCGGCCCGGGCAGGGCCCGGCGCGCCGGCGCCCGCCGCGCTCGGTTCACGAGCGCGCCGGATCACGCCCGGATCGCATCGCCATGTGGGCCGTCCTGCTCGGCGTAGTCCTCGTATTGGCGGCCGCCACGAGCTCACACGCAGCGGTGCCGGGGCGGCTCAGCGCGCCGGCAACCTCACACTCCGCGCCCGATCGGGCGCAGCTCCCCAGTCGCGCCTGAGGGCTCGGCGAGGCCGGGGCCGGGGCCGGGACGGTGCCGCCGGCGCCCGGCGTACGCGCCCTAACGCGGGCTCGACTGACACGCCTGAGCAAAACGTCTCATCCGGTGCTTACCCCAGCCCGTATACCCGGTAAACGGCGGTGTTTATCGCCGTCCGGATGGGGATAGGCAGGTGCATAAGAGCTTCTGAAGGAACCGGCCGCCCCCCTTGTCCGACCGATGGGCGCCAGCTAGACTAACCATCAGTAAGCAAGTCTCAAAAGTAAAGGGCGGTGCGACGTTTGCGCCGTCTGTCCTTAAGACCCCCCGGTGGTCAAAATGAAGACTCCGATGAGCAGATTCCAAATCCACGACGACTTGACGGCGCCTGAGGGTTCGGTGCCCGTGCTGCGCGGGGCTCTGGCCTCGGGTGGGCAACTGCCCAACTTCCTGGGCGTGCTCGCGGGCTCGCCGGCGGCATTGCGCGCCTACGCACGGTTCCGCTCCGAGCTCCGTCACGGCAAGCTGACGCTGGCGACGCTGGAGCGGATCGCGTTGGCCGTCGCCGAGTATTACCAGTCCGAGCCCGGGATCGCGATGCATTCGCGGGCGGCCCGTGGCGCGGGGCTGGCGCTCGACGAGGTGGCGCTGGCGCGCCAGTTCTCGTCCAAGGATGAGCACGAGGCGGCTCTGCTCCGTTACCTGCACGCTCTGTTGGAGCAGGGCGGAAGGCCGCCGATGCACCTCCATGAGGAGGCGCGTGAAGCCGGTTGGGACGACGAGCAGATCCTCGAGGCGATCGCCGCGGTCGCGATGGAAGGGTTCACCGCGATGGTGAACGTGGCCGGTGAAATTCCGGTCGACGGCTCCAGCGAGGCCACGCGGTCACTGCAGGCAGCGTAAGCTGAGCAGATGAGCACCCGCGGCCACACGGCCAACGCTGTGCGTGAGGCTTCGGTCGCCGGCTGCTGCCCTCTGTACCACGAGGCCGTTGAGCTCGTGGGCCGCCGCTGGACCGGCGCGATCGTGCGAGTGCTGATGGACGGCCCATTACGCTTCTCCGAGGTCGCCCAGGCGGTCCCGGAGCTCTCGGATCGTCTCCTGTCCGAGCGGATGAAGGAGCTCGAGGCGCGCGGGATGGTCGAGCGCACGGTGATCCCCGGGCCGCCGCTGCGGGTCGAGTACCAGCTCTCCCGCATGGGCACGGAGCTCGAGCCGGCGCTGTCGGAGCTCGAGCGCTGGGCCAACCGCTGGCTCGGCCGCCGCCGGGCGTCACGGCCCAGCGCCTCCCAGGGCTGAGGCCGGCACGGGCCCAGGGCGGCCCCGGCGCCGCGTGAAGCCGTCCGCCGGCTTTAGACCAGGCCGGCGTGCCGCGTCCTGCCGCCGTCCCTCCAGCTCAGCACGGAGCCGCGCAGGCGCAGCGAGGTCGGGCCGATGTGGGCGCCGGCGTCGAGGTCATCGCTCCGACAGCAGGGAGCAGGGTCCGCTCGGGCAAGTAACCTCCCGCGTCCGCACGACCCAGCCGCCCACCCAGGAGTCTCCGACGATGGCCGACGCCCCGCTCACCGCCGATGACGTGATGTCCCTCGCCAAGGAGCACGAGATCCGCTTCGTCAGGCTGTGGTTCACGGACATCCTCGGGCAGCTGAAGTCGTTCTCGATCAACGCCACCGAGCTGGCCGACGCGTTCGAGGGCGGAATGGGATTCGACGGCTCGTCGATCACTGGCTTCAACGCGATCGAGGAATCGGACATGATCGCCCAGCCCGATCCGAGCACGTTCGCGCTGATCCCGTGGCGACCGCGTGAGGATGGCGTCGCGCGGATGTTCTGCGACATCCTCACCCCGGAGCGGACGCCCTACGAGGGCGACCCGCGCCACGTGCTGCGGCGCGCCGTCGAGCGCGCTCAGACGATGGGCTTCGACCACTACTTCGTGGGGCCGGAGCTCGAGTACTTCTACTTCCGTGATTCCAAGTCGACCGAGGTGCTCGACGAAGGCGGGTACTTCGATCTGACCACGCTCGACGCCGGCTCGGACCTGCGCCGGGAGACGGTGCTCGCGCTCGAGCAGCTGGGGATCCACACCGAGTACACCCACCACGAGGTCGGCCCCAGCCAGCACGAGATCGACATGCGCTACTCCGACGCGATGAAGATGGCCGACGACTGCATGACCTACCGGATCACGGTTAAGGAATACGCGATGAAGTACGGCCTCCACGCGACGTTCATGCCCAAGCCGCTGTTCGGCGAGAACGGGTCCGGCATGCACACCCACCAGTCGCTGTTCCGCGGCGACCGCAACGCCTTCTACGACGCGGATGATCCGTACTTCCTGTCCGAGGTCGGCAAGGCGTTCATCGCCGGCCAGCTCCGACACGCGCGAGAGATCTGCTCGATCTTCGCCCAGTGGGTGAACTCCTACAAGCGCCTCGTGCCCGGCTACGAGGCCCCCGTCTATGTCGCCTGGTCGAGGCGCAACCGCTCCGCGCTCGTGCGCGTGCCGCTGTATCACCCGGGCAAGGAAGTGGCCACGCGCATGGAGCTGCGCTGCCCCGATCCGGCCTGCAACCCGTACCTGACGTTCGCCACTCTGCTGCAGGCCGGACTGGAGGGGATCGAGAACGGCTACGAGCTGCCCGATCCGATGGAGAAGAACCTCTACCACCTGTCGCCCGACGAGCGCCGGCGGCTGGGGATTGACCAACTGCCCGAGACGCTCGGCGAGGCGATCGAGCTGACCTCGCAGTCCGAGCTCGTTCTGCGCACGCTCGGCGAGCATATGTTCAATCGCTACATCGAGATCAAGCGCCAGGAGTGGGACGACTACCGGGTCCAGGTGACCCCGTGGGAGCTCGAGCGCTACCTGCCGGTGCTCTAGTGACCTAGCTCAGAGCAGCTCGGCCAGCTTGGCCGGATCGGTGACCGGCGACCTGCAGACGAAGTGCTCGCACACGTAGGCGGCGGCGCGGCCCTCGATCGGCTCGCGGTCCTCGAGCAGCGGCACGCCGTCGCGCCCGCCGCCGGCCAGCACCAGATGCGGGCGGAACGCCTCCCGCACGACCTTCAGGAGGGCGTCGGACCCCGGCTGCGGCCCCACGATCGCCACCTCCTTGACCGGCGCCAGGTAGAAATCGGCGGCTCGGAGGAGGTGCCCGAAGGAGTGCGGGTGCCTCACCGCGATCGGGTACAGCAGCCTCAGCACCCCGAGCGCGTGTCGCTCGTAGCGCCCTTCGCCCGACAGCAGCGCCAACCGCAGCAGACCGAAGGCCGCGGCCGAGCTCCCGGACGGAATCGGTGAGTCGTCGAGGTCCTTGCGCCGCGTGATCAGCGGCTCGTGATCGTCGGGCGTGGAGAAGAAGCCTCCGCGCTCCGGATCGGAGAAGCGCGCAATGATTGCGCCCGCCAGCGCCACGGCCTCGTGATAGTAGCGAGCGTCGAATGTTGCCTCGTAGAGGTCGAGCAGCGCCTCGAACAGGAAGGCGTGGTCCTCGAGATATGCGCCCAGCCGGCCCTGGCCGTCCTTCCAGGTGCGCAGCAGCCGTCCCTCCGCGTCACGAAGGTCGCGCAGGATGAAGTCCGCGCACCCCCTGGCCGCCTCGATATAGGCCGGCCGGCGCAACGCGGCCCCGGCCTCGGCCAGGGCGGAGACCATGAGCGCATTCCAGGCCGTCAGCCGCTTGTCGTCGAGACCGGGCCGCACGCGCCCGGCGCGCACCGCGAGCAACCGCCGGCGAATCTCCCCCAGACGCTCGGGCCTGGCCCCGCGCCCCTCGAGCACGTTGGCGCGCTCGAAGTTGCCGGGCTCGGTGGCCCCGAAGTATGCGATCGCGTCCGCGGCCAGCTCGGACCCGAGCGCGTCGCGCAGCTGATCCAGCGTCCACGCGTAGAACTTGCCCTCGACGCCCTCGGAGTCGGCGTCGAGCGCAGAGCAGAAGCCGCCCTCGGGACCGCGCATCTCGCGCAGCGCCCAGTCGAGCGTCTCGCAGCACACGTGGACGAAGCGCTCGTCCCCCGAGACCTGCCAGCCATGCAGGTACGCCCGCGCCAGCAGCGCGTTGTCGTAGAGCATCTTCTCGAAATGGGGGACGGTCCAGGTCGCATCGACCGCATAGCGGGAAAAGCCGCCGCCGACGTGGTCATAGATGCCCCCACGGGCCATCGCGTGCAGCGTGCCCAGCGCCATCTCCCGCTCTCCCCGCCCGAGCAGGAGCTCGATGATCGAGGAGGGCGGGAACTTCGGGGCGCCGCCGAAGCCGCCGTTGACCGCGTCGTAGGTGCCCCGCAGCGCCACGATTGCATCGTCGAGCTGGGAGCCGTCGATTGGCTCCGCGGAGGGCTCCATCCGCGCCGTGGCCCCCAGGGCCTCCACCAGCCTGGCGCCTTGGGCGCGAATCTCGTCGCGCTGCTTCTCCCACGCGTCGGCAATCGCCAGCAGGACCATGCGCCAGCTGGGCATCCCGTGACGCGGCTCGGGCGGAAAGTAGGTGCCGGCGTAGAACGGGGCTTGCCCGGGTGTCAGGAACGTGTTCAGCGGCCACCCTCCCTGGCCCGTCATGGCCTGGACGGCCTCCATGCAGATCGCATCGATATCCGGGCGCTCTTCCCGGTCCACCTTGATGCACACGAAGCGCTCATTCATCAGGGCCGCGATCTCCAGGTCCTCGAATGACTCGCGCTCCATCACGTGGCACCAGTGGCACGCGGAATAGCCGATCGAGACCAGCAGCGGGAGGTCCTCGTCCCTGGCCCGGGAGAGGGCTTCGTCTCCCCATGGATACCAGTCGACCGGATTGTCCTTGTGCTGACGCAGGTAGGGCGACGTCTCGCGGGCGAGGCGATTGGGCATGGAAGGGAGGCTACCCGCACGCACCGTCCGTACGCGGAGCTGTGAAACGATCGCGGCCACCGAACACGCCAACCGTGGCGGCCGAGACCAGGAGGAGTCACATTGTCCCATCACCGTGAGCCGATAACCGCCCCCGCTGCCCCGGCGGCCATCGGTCCCTACGTCCATGCCGTGCGCGCGGCCGGGCTCCTGTTCTGCTCCGGTCAGATCCCGCTCGATGCGCGCACCGGCGATCTGGTCGGCGCGACCCCCGCGGAGCAGGCCGGGCGCTGCCTCGAGAACCTGGCGGAGGTGTGCCAGGCGGCGGGCACGAGCCTCGGAGAGGCCGTCAGGGTGACGGTCTATCTCACCGACATGAGCGCGTTCCCGGCGGTCAACGAGGTGTATGGCTCGTTCTTCGAGTCGAGCCCGCCGGCGCGAGTGGCGATCGGCGTCGCCGCGCTTCCGCGTGGCGCCGAGGTCGAGATCGACGCGGTGGTGGCGCTCCCTGACTGAAGTGGTCACCCTCGATGATGTGCGGCGCGCCGCACGGGCCGGCTCGGGCATCGTCCGGGAGACGCCGGTCCTGAGCTCGCGGACGCTCGGCGAGCGTTCCGGCGGGGAGGTGGTGAGCTTCGTCCGCGAGGCCGGTTACGAGACCCGCGTCCTGCGGTGATCTCGGGCCTCGGCGACGAACGCGCCGATCAGGCGGCTGTGCTC
>JADGPN010000074.1 GCA_017882465.1 Solirubrobacteraceae bacterium | reverse complement strand
CACCAGCGGCACGATCAGCTCGAATCAGGTCAGCGCGACGGACCCCCTCACGATGGACGGGACGGCCGCGTTGGTGGTGGTTCGGCGCGGCGTGCGGACGCAGGTGCCGGCGGCGAGCGGTGACGGCGTCAAGGTGAGTCTGATCCAGGGATCAGGCAGGCTGCGAATCGCGATTCGGGCCGCCAAGGGCCGCTTCAAGTACCTCTCCTACGCGGTCGTCACGGGCGACCCGATCGCGATCGATCTGTGGAAGAGCGCGTCGCCGTTGAAAGCGGCCGAGATCCGCCGCGGCGACCGGCGGCTGTCTGACCCTTGACAACGTCACCATGGCTGCCTACGTCGCGAGCGCCGCCGGACCCGAGCATGGATTCGAGAACCAGTTCCAGGTGGTTTCTGCGGGGCAGCGATGGGCGCGTTCTCGCCCAGGCCATGTCCACGCCAGCAACGGGCGCTGGAGCGCGCAGCTCAATTACCGCGCGAACCGTCGGCAGGCCGGAACGCTCGAGGCCGCGGCGTCCTCGCCGAAGGACGGAGCACTCTCGTGTCTGGTACAGCGGCGGGTGACGATCCAGGTCTCTCCGAGCGCCTCGGTGCAGGTGCTGGCCCAGTACCCGGTCTCTTGCTTGCGCGCGGTACCGCGGCCCGCGGGCGATGGGTTGGTGGCCGCCATGCAGGGGCGCAGCGTCATCATCGCATCGCCGGCCGGGGGCACGCGGACCGTTCTGCCCGAGCAACTGCCGGCGAGCGGCAGCTACCCGCCGTTCAACCTGCCGGCGAGCAGCAACGCCCCGCCCGAGTTGCGGTCGAGCCCCGACGGACGCTATCTCGCCACCGACGACGGAGGTTTGTGGACCTCATCGGGCATGCCGTCGGGTCGCCTGTTCGCCAAGCTGGTGGGTTCCTGGTCCTGGTCGCCGACCGCGGACTGCGCACTCGCGACGACGAGCGTCGCACGGTCTCCTGCAGGCTTTGATCTCGGTGGGTGTTCCAGGGCGGCAGTCTCTCGTTCCTGCGCGGCGAGCTGTCGCAGTTCGCATACTCGCCCAACGGCCGGCTGCTGATCGTGGCCGCTCGCGATTCAGCCGCCCATCAGCATCTGTTCGAGCTGGATCTCGTCAGCGGCCGAGGAGCGCATCGCGGTAATCGCCATTCGCGGCCGACTCCTCCATGGCGGGCCCGGTGAGGACCGCTCGTGACGAGCGCATTCCGAG
The DNA here is from genome assembly GCA_017882465.1 of Solirubrobacteraceae bacterium. Classification (GTDB taxonomy): domain Bacteria; phylum Actinomycetota; class Thermoleophilia; order Solirubrobacterales; family Solirubrobacteraceae; genus Palsa-465. The sequence goes on along the minus strand of JADGPN010000074.1, from coordinate 15,709 downwards.
GCCCCGACGATATTGCCAGCTCCTCCCGGCGGAGCACAACAAGGATCGACCTGGCGCGGAGGCCACTTGCCGAGCACAGAAGTTGGAGAATCCACGCCTCGGCTCGCGGCCCGTTGCCCGCGGGGGTCAGGTTTCGATGTGTTCCCCGTGGGAGCGGAGGAGCTCTGTCCAGCGCTCGGTGGAGAACGTGGAGGGTTCGGTCATGTCCACGAAGTCATCGACGACGGCGATGAAGCGCCTGGGGTCGTCGAGCTGAGGGAGGTGGCCAGCGTTCTCGAAGATCTCGAGGCGGCTGCCGGGCATGGCCTGCTGGGCGGCGTGTCCGTGGTCGACGGGCAGGACGGCGTCCCGCTCCCCCCAAACGATCAGGGTCGGCATGTGCTCGGTCAGGTAGAGGCGGTCGCGCGCGTCCACGAGTTGTCCGCGGGCTCCGACGACTCCGCGCAGGGTGCCGAGGAACGCTGCGCGTGTCTCACTATCGGCGAGCGCTGCGAACGCGCGCGCGTAGTGCTCGGCGTCGGCGGTTGGACGGATGGGCAGCGCGCGTCCAGCGCTAGCTGCGCAGTTGATCACCGACCTCGCTGCCGGGGCGGTCAGCGAGAGGAACAGCTCACTGCCGGGAAGGGTGGCGAGGCGAAGGATGAGGCCGACGTCGGGGCCGAGGCCGCCGCTGGAGACCAGCACCAGGCGCTCGCAGCGCTCGGGGAACTGGTAGGCGAATTGCATCGCGATCCCACCGCCGAGCGAATGGCCGATCACCGTTGCGCGTTCGATGCCGAGCGCTCCGCCCAGATCGCGCAGGGCACTCGCGAGCGCGCCGAGGGAGTAGTCGCCGGCGCCCTTCGCCGAGCCGCCGTGGCCGGGCAGGTCAACCGCTACGACTTGGTGGCGGCGGGCGAGGCCGTCGAGGACGGGCTCCCATGTGCGCCAGTCGCCGCCGATGCCGTGAACGAGCAGCACGGTCGGCCCCTCGCCGCCGACGACATAGGCGACCTCGCGGCCGTGGAGGCGAACAACACGGTGATTGAAATTCACGTTCATGTGAACATAGGTTATACCATCGGTTACAGTTCGCAGATGCCCGTGACCCATACCCGCGCAGCGAGTCGCCGCGCGCGCGAACGCAAGATCGTTGACGCGACCCGCGCTCTGTTCGACGAACTTGGGACACAGGATGCCCGCATCGACCGTATTGCCCGTCGCGTCGGCATCAACAAGGCCCTCATCTACCGGCACTTCGCGTCCAAGGAGGAGCTGTTCGTGTTGACGACGACGCGCTACCTGGCCGAGATCAACGTCCTGCTCGAGGCCGTGGACCGGGAGACGGGCGACGCCCCCGAGCGGCTCCGCCGCGGCTTTGAGGCCTTCGCCGACTACGGCATCAAGCATCCGGCGTTCCTCGACTGTGCGCTCTCGCTGGTCCGCCAGCCTGCGAGGGAGCTGCGAGCGCAGGTCTCCGAGGCTGTGTGGCTGCGCTTGGGCGGGTCGATAGGGGTGTGCATCGGATGGCTAAGCGACGTCCTGCGCGACCTGGGCGTTACCGACCCGGATCTGCGTGCCAATCAGCTCTATCTCCAAGCGATCGGGGTCCTGCACCTCGCCCGCTCCGGCGTCGGATTGCGGGCGACCACGCCCGGAGCCACCGAGGCCTTTCGCGTCACGGCCGAGCAGGCGCGCGCGTCATGCGTACAACTTGCCCTCACGGTCGCGGCGACCGGGTGACGCGTCGTGTTCGCCCGCGATTGCGCGAGAACCGGCCCGCGAACCCGTTTGCACGCCCGCAGAGCCAGTCGGGATCGTGGCTGACGGGGTTTGTTGAGCGGGCGCGCGCCCGGACCGGGGGCGGGACGCGCCCGCTAGCCCGGAGTATCAAGGCCATCAAGCGAGGTCGCCAGCCGGCCGCGCGACCGACGCGGCGCAGCAGGGATTCCGCCAGCGTGCCGCAGGTGCTCCCGAGCATATGCGGGGCTGCTCAGCACAGAAATCAGGTGAGCTACCAGCCTTGGCGACGTCCTCGCGATTCGGGACGCCAGCAATCGTGAAATCGTGACGAGCACGCACGACCGGCGGAGGGCTACGGAGCAGGCTGCTGCACCCCGCGGCGCGGGACGAGCGAGAACAGGCGCATGGCTGCGTGTCGCAGGATCTCTCGGGCTCGGCGTGCGCCTCGTCCAGATCGGTGAGGTCCATCTCGAACTCGAGCAGGACTGACCTGCTCTCACCGCCCCGCACCGCATTGGCTGCGCCGAGCAACTCGGCCGCCGCGAGATTATCCGGTAGAGGCGCAGCGCCAAACCGCTGGATCCCGTTCGCCTGGGCACGCGCCACTAGCCGCATCAGCAAGGCGGTCGCAACCCGCGACCCTGCCATGCGTCGATGACCGTGACCGCCACGTCCGCTGCCTCGGGATCATCAACAGGCTGCACGTACCGCGCGACCCCCACCGGCTCTCCGGCGGTCCGCAGGCGCCAAGCGCCTCGCGGTCGTAGTGGTCGATTCGCGTCAGGTACTCGACAAGAGCGCTGTCGAGTTGCTGCATCGGGGTCCGGAACCGCCGACGCCGCGATTCGTCGCTGAGCGCCGGAAAGCCGATTTGGAGCAACGCTGCGTCCTCCGGTCCGATTGCGCGGATCGCGATCTTCACCCCGTCGCGCAGTGCGACTTGCTGGTCCCGTCAGGCGCACACATGGAGGCGGGGCCAGTTCACTCTCTGCTTGGCGTGGCTGTCAAGTGGCCGCGTCATCAGCGCCCGTTGATCGGTTTCGCGGGGCGCCGACGCGGGTCCCGGGCTCGGCGGCGTGAACGCGAGATCCTGCGAGCGCGGTCGGGGTCGATCGCGCGGCGGTAGACGTGTTCGTAGCCGGCGAGGGTTATCGCGATGTCGTAGCGCTCGGCGACGCTCGAGCGGCAGCGTTCCGGATCGATCGAGCCGATCTGCTCGATCGCTTGCGCCATCTCGGTCTCGTTGGCCACGAGCATGCCGTTCTCACCGTCGATGACGATCTCCGCTGCTGCGCCCTCCGGGAACGCGATCACCGGTGTGCCGCACGCTAGAGCTTCGACCATCACCATCCCGAACGGCTCTCGCCAGCGGAGCGGCATCAGCACCGCGGCCGCGTTCGCATACAGTTCCTGCTTGGCGACTCCGGTCACCTCGCCGACGTACTTGACCCCCCGACCGTCGATGTGCGGCTCGACGCGCTTCCGGAAGTACTCCTCTTGACCGGTCTGCACGGGTCCGGCGAGCACGAGCATGCGGTCCGCCAGGCGTGCCGCCTCGATTGCGCGGTCCGCTCCTTTGACTGGGTCCATGCGCCCGATCCAGAGCAGGTAGTCTTGTTTCTCGGTGCGCAGCGGCCAGCGGTCAACCTTGATCGGGTTGGGCACGACAGCGTCGATCTGCACCCCGGGGGGAGCGCTCTCGGCCTGTGTGCGGCTGATCGCCACCAAATGCGCCTTGTGCCCGTGACGCCGATAGAACCGTTTCGTCTCCCGCACGAACGCGCCGTGGATCGTGTGCACCACGGGAACATTCACGCGATCAGCCATCGCCAACGCGGTGAACCCCGAGAGGTCATGCATGACGTCGAACGGCAGACCCCCTTCGGCCGCAACGTCGATCTGTTCCCATGCACTCGCAACATGGTCTGACTCGAACAATGACGAGCCGATCTCAGCCGGATGAGCGTCCTCCAGCAGCGGGTATACCCGCGCGGTCGAGCGCGAGCCAGGCGCAGCGAACAGCGTCACGTCATGACCACGCGCCACCAGCGCCTCGCTCAGCAAAGCAACAACAGCCTCAACTCCTCCGTAACCGGGCGGCGGGACCGCAATCCACGGCGGGGCAACCATCGCGATCCGCAGCGGATCGGCACTCGTGCCGGCAGAAGAAAGTCGTCGCAGACTAGACGATGATGCGTTCATTTTGGAGGACGGATTACGCTGATCTTGACCGTATTCCAACCAGGGGCACACCGAATCGGGGGTCGCCCGCACGGGCGCTCGGGGAACTACGGTGGCAACGACCGTCGTCTGGCCGGAAGCTGGTCCCAATGCCCCGCGGTACCAGAAGGCCCAGCGTGGATCTTGGGATGATATCGGGGACCTCACCGCCCGCCGTCACTCGCGGATCCGCGGCGTTGGCGCGGCGGTTTGAAGCAGTGATGTTCGACTGGGACGGTACGGCCGTGCCCGATCGGCGCGCCGACGCTGTCCGCGTCCGGCAGTTGGTCGAGCAGGCGTCGGCGAGTGGGCTCGAACTGGCGGTGGTGAGCGGCACGCACCTTGGCAATGTCGACGGTCAGCTCGCGGCGCGCCCCGTTGGTCCCGGCGGGGTGGTGCTGGCGCTCAATCGTGGCTCCGAGGTGTTCCGCGTGGATCGCGACGGCCCCCGGCTCGTGTCCCGGCGTGTCGGCACTGAGGAGGAGGACGCAGCCCTGTCGCGTGCGGCTCGGCTCACGGTCCAGCGGTTGGCGGCGCGGGGGCTTGTGGCTCGGGTCGTCTCGGAGCGACTGAATCGGCGCAAGATCGATTTGATTCCCGAACCCGAGTGGGGCGATCCGTCCAAGGCTCGGATCGCGGACTTGCTTGAGGCTGTCGAGCAGAGGCTCCACGCTGGCGGGATCGCCGGGCTCCCGGAGGCGGTCGAGATCGCCCGCGCTGCCGGCGCGGAGGCGGGCCTGAGGGATCCAAGGGTGACCAGTGACGCGAAACACGTCGAGCTCGGCCTGACCGACAAGTCGGACTCCGCCCGATGGATCATGGGGGACCTATGGCGGTGCGGGATCGGGCCAGACCAGGTGTTGATCGTCGGCGATGAGCTGGGACCGCTCGGCGGTCTGCTCGGGAGCGATTCACGGCTGCTGGTGGACGAGGCGAGCGGCGCAACGGCGGTGTCGGTGGGCGTCGAGCCCGGCGGCGTTCCTCCAAATGTGACCTGGCTGGGCGGCGGCCCGGACGCGTTCGTGGCAGTGCTCGAGGACCAAATCGCCCGCCGCGTCCGGGGGGAGTTGCCGATCGTCAGCCGGGATCCGGCGTGGACGCTGACGATCGAGGCTACCGAGCCTCTGCTCGAGCGGGTTCACGAGACGCTGCTGACCCTTGCCGACGGCCGGCTCGGGACGCGCGGGAGTGTGCTCGCTGAGCAGGCGGGTGGCGACCCTGCCGTTTTGATGTCCGGTGTGTACACCAGGAGCGGTTCCGAGACGCATCTGTTGGCCGCGCCGCGCTGGAATACGATCGCACTCGATGGAGCGCCGGGAGCGCCGGTGGGTCGTGTGCTCGATCTCCATGCCGGAGTGCAGCGCCAGGTGCTCGAGTGCAGCGGAGATAGGCTCGACGCGCTGCTGCTCTCGTCGCTTGCGCGCCCTGCGAGCACTGCGCTTCGGGCCACGGCCTGTAGCGCTAGCTTCCATCTCGCTCGGCCTCTCGAACCGCCGCCGGGAGCTTCATGTGAGGAGGGGGAGAGTGGGCGCATCGCCTGGATGCGGGTGTGCGGACGGCCGGGCTCGATTGTCGCCGCTGCGCATGATCAGGTGCACGGCAGTGCCGAGTATCGGGTGCTCGACCGCATCGCGGGATATGAGGGCGTCCCCCGCGGCGTGGTGGATCAAAGCGCCGCGCTGGACCGCGTCCGCGAGGCAGTCGAGCTGGGCTTCGATCGGCTGCTGGACGAGCACCGCCGGATGTGGGCGTCGCGGTGGGAAGACGCCGACGTGCGGATCGGAGGCGATCCGAAACTGCAGCTCGCGGTGCGGTTTGCCATCTTCCACCTGCTCGGGTGTGCAGCTGAAGATGGCGAGGCGGCGGTAGGGGCGCGTGGGCTGTCCGGCACCGCATACCGTGGGCATGTGTTCTGGGACAGCGACGTCTACGTCCTCCCGTTCCTGGCCGCGACCCTGCCCCGCGCCGCGCGGGCGATGCTCGAGTACCGCGTCCGCCGGCTGCCCGCAGCGATGCGCGTCGCGCGTAGCGAGAAGCGCGACGGCGCGCGCTTCCCGTGGGAGTCCGCCAGCTCGGGTCAAGACGTGACGCCGAAACACATGCGCGACCACCGCGGCGAGGTAGTGCCGGTTCTCACGGGCCTGCTCGAGGAGCACATCGTGGCTGATGTGGCGTGGGCCGCAGCGTGCTACATCGATTGGACCGGGGACCAGGCGTTCGCCGCCGGCCCGGGACGTGAGTTGATCGTGCAGACCGCCCGATGGTGGGCGTCGCGGATTGAGCCCGACGAGCATGGGCGCGGGCACATCCGCGGCGTGATCGGTCCCGACGAGTACCACGAGCGCGTCGACGACAACGCCTACACCAACGTAATGGCCCGCTGGAACCTGCGGCGGGCCGCGGAAATCGGCGCCGGAGCCGTCGACGAGCGGGAACGGCATCGCTGGCTCGAGCTGGCCGACGCGATTGTCGACGGCTACGACCCCGCGACCGGGATCTACGAGCAGTTCGCCGGCTTTCACGCGCTCGAGCCGCTCCTGATCGCGCAGATAGCGCCACAGCGGCCAGTGTCGGCTGAGATCCTGCTCGGGCACGAGCGGACCCGGCACGCCCAGGTAGTCAAGCAGGCGGACGTGCTGATGCTGCACTACCTCGTCCCCGGCGAGGTGGCCGCGGGCTCCCTGACACCGAACCTCGACTTCTACGAGCCGCGCACCGCCCACGGAAGCACGCTCTCCCCGGGCGTGCACGCCACGCTGCTGGCCCGCGCCGGCCGGCTCGAACCGGCCCTCGAGATGCTGCGCCTCGCCGCCCATATCGACCTCGACGACATCGGGCATGTGGCCGCCGGCGGGCTGCACCTCGCTGCCATGGGCGGGGTCTGGCGCACCCTCGCCCTCGGCTTCGCAGGCCTGCGACCGGCGGGCGACGCGCTCGCGATCGACCCGGTCCTGGCCACCGGCTGGGAGCTGCTTGAGCTGCGCCTGAGATTTCGCGGCAGTCGAGTGCGCGTCCACGTCCGCCCCGGGGTGCTCGAGGCGAGCGCCGACCCACCCGTCACTGCAGTGACCCCGGAGGGAGAGCGCGTTGAGCTGACCCGCGCCAACAAGAGGTTCGATCTCTCCCCAACATCGCCGAGGGAATCCTCATGACCACCGTGATCGCCGCCCTGGACTCGAACGCGTCCGCGAAACCCGCGCTCACCACGGCTGTCGCACTCGCATCCCTGTTCGACGCCACCGTCGTCGGTCTGCACGTGCGCGAGAACCGAGCCAGCGCGGCAGCAGAGCTCACACGCAGCGCCGGTATCGAACTGCGCGAGCGGGACGGCCTCCCGGTCGAGCAGATCGTGGCCGCCGCGCGAGACCCCGCGGTCGCCGCGGTCGTCCTCGGCGCGCGCGGAGTGCACGGAGGGCCGCAACCCGCCGGGCACACCGCGCTCGAGGTGATCACGCGCATAGCCAAGCCGGTCGCGGTCGTCCCGCCCCACGCACAACCACCGCCGAAAATATCCCGCATCCTGGTCCCCCTCGAAGGAACCAGCCAGAGCTCACAGGCGCTCGAAGACACGATCAAGCTCGCTCACGACCGTCGGCTGGAGATCCTCGTGCTGCATATCCACTCCCCAGCCACCGTCCCCGCGTTCGCCAATCACGACCCCCACGCCACCCGGGCATGGGAGGAAGAGTTCCTCACCCGCTACATCTCGAGCCCACACGACCGCGTCACGCTGCTGCGCCGCCTCGGCGTCCCCGCCGACGACATCGTCGCCGTGGCCCACGAAGCCACCGCGGACCTCATCGTTCTCGCCTGGAGTCAAGACCTCACCGCTGGGCACGCACACGTGGTCTCCGAGACGCTCGCCCGGAGCACGATCCCAGTGCTGCTCCTTCCGGCACGGTAAGACGTCGGCTTGGCCACACAGGGGTGGGCTCAGTAGATCCCCACAAGGCTGACCAGCACCTCCCCCGATGCCAACCTCCCGCCCGAAGAGATTAGATAGACGCAGGAGGTGAGCAGATGGCCACAAAGCACACCACAACGAGCAGCGCACACGTAGGCGACTGGGTAGAGACCCGCGGGCTACACGGTGAGCCAGCTCGACGTGGACAGATACTCGAGCTGCTCGGCCACGAAGGACACGAGCACTATCGCGTGCGCTGGGACGAGCGCCACGAGTCGATCCTGTACCCGGCCGACGGAGTGATCATCACCCCCGGCACGAAGCGACCCGCTCCCCGCGCCAGCCGCTAGAGGCGGTTGCGATCACGGTCGAGGGGATCGAGGTTGACACGCTCGAGCGGCTCTCGCGTCTGCGCAAGGGGCACCCCGTTCTCAGCGTCTACCTCGATCTCGATCCGACGCGTTCCCACACCTACGGCTCGCGTTGAGCGAGTCGGTTGGTCTGCCGAGCCAGGACGAGCCGATGCCCGTGGTCGACACGGTGCCGTGGCTTGAACCGCTGCGGAGATGATCTCTCCCGGCGCTTGGGGAGTCGCGGTTGTGAGCCGCAGCGCGGCTCGGCTGTTCCGGCGCGGGCCGGGCGCGCTGGTCGAGTTCGTTGCGGTCAACGACGAGGTTCACAGCAGGCACGCTCAGGGCGGCTGGTCCCAGGCGTGCTTTCAGCGCGGGATCGAGGAGAAGGTGGCGGTGCACGTGCGCAGAGTCGCCAACCGCCTTCGGCGCGCCCACCTTCGCCGGCCGTTCGAGCACCTCGCAACCGTCGCTTCGAGCGAGCTGCGGCCCGTGATCGAGGACAGTCTTCACGGCGAGCTGGCCGAGCTGCTCACCCGGCACCATCGACGCCGACGTCGAACACGCCACCGCAGACGAGCGGGGCTGACGGTATCACCAGTGGCCGAGCGCGCTCAGCAGGCCCGCGAACGCGCGCTCGTCGCCCGCCTCGAGGAGGCACTCGGGACCGGAGGCGCAAGCGCTGCCAGACTCGACGAAGTGCTCCCGATGCTCGACCAGCAGCGCGTGGACGCGCTCCTGATCCCGGAGGGTTCAAGCCTCAGAGCAGGACTCTGCCCGACCGGCGGCCGGCTCTCGACCACCGACGATGGGAGATGCCCACTCGACGGTGCTGTCCTTGACGAGGTCGATGAGGTTGACGAGGTCGAGCACGCCGTCGGGCGAGGCCGCGTCGATCGGCCTCGTTGCGCACCACGAGGCCAAATGGCTTACCCAGCACGGTGAGATCGCGGCGCTGCTCCGGTGGTAGCCACAGGACGCGGCGTGCTCGGTCGGAGGGCTGCCTCGCCACGTCGTCGGCGATCGTGCGGGATAACGCCGACCGCAACCCGTAGCTGATCGGGATGCGGCATCGAGCCGCCCCGGCATACGGTCTGAGATGTGTCGTCGCCCTTGTATTCTCGGCCGCCCGCCTCGGCACTGAGACGTTTCTCGTCCTGGCCTCCGAGGCGTGGCGGAGCGCGTGACGTCTGAGGTTCGCCACCGGCTGCACGATGCCAACATGCCCGACGAACTGGACGTCCGGTCCGCACTGGCCAATCCGGCCGCATACCGAGGACGGCCGGCGGAAGTCGAGGTGCGAGAGACGCACCTATCGTGGGTGTTCCTGACCGGAGCGCGCGCATACAAGCTCAAGAAGCCGGTCGTGCTTCCGTTTGTCGACTACGGGACTCCGGCCCGGCGCCGGGTAATGTGCGCTGAGGAGGTGCGGCTGAATCGCCGGCTCGCACCTGGGGTCTACCTCGGGGTGCGCGGGGTCGTTGCGACCGAGGATGGACTCGTGATTGGCGCCGAGGCCGATCCGCGCGCGATCGACTACGTCGTCGAGATGCGCCGTTACGACGAGGCGCGGACGATGGCCGCGACGTTGGCTCGCGGGGAGTTGCGCGACGTCCACGTCGCTGCGGTCGGGCGAGTGCTGGCTGACTTCCACGCGCGTGCCCGGCGCGTGACGCTGCCGGAGTTCCCGGCGCGCGTAGTCGAGCGCGAGGTGATCGGCAACATCGAGGAGTTGCGGACGCTCGCGCCGGCGCGAGCTGCGGATGAGCGCCTCTTGGCCCTCGAGCGGTTCGTGCGGGCGTTCGTGTCGGCGCGAACGTCGATGTTTGAAGAGCGTGCGGTCACGGGACGAGTGTGTGAGGGACATGGAGACTTGCGGGCCGAGCACGTCCTCCTCAACGGAACCCCCCTCGTCGTGGACTGCGTCGAGTTCGACGCCGGGCTGCGCGAGCTCGACGTCGCTGATGACCTCGCATTCCTCGTCATGGACCTCACCGCAGGTTGCGGGGCGCGCTTCGCCGCGGTGCTCGTGCGTGCCTACCGTGAAGCCGGAGGCGACGCCGGCGATGATCCGCTGATCGCGTTCTACGCCGCGCATCGCGCGCTGGTGCGCGCGAAGGTGGCTTTCGTCCGCGGATCCCAGCATCCTCCCAACACTGCTCTCCAGTCCCGGGCCCTGTTGCAGGCGCACAACCTCGTCGTCCTTGCCCAGCAGTTCACGTGGCGCGCTCGCCTACCGCTCGTCGTTGTCGTCTGCGGGGCTCCGGCCAGCGGCAAGTCGACGCTCGCAACTGCGCTCGCTACAGAATCCGGGCTCCGGCACCTCTGCTCCGACCTGACCCGTAAGCGTCTGGCCGGGCTCGCCCCAGACCGCCAGGCGGCCGCGGAACATTACACCGAGGCATTCAGCGGCGCGACGTATCGTGAGCTTGGGCGTGAGGCAGCAGCCGAGGCTCGGCTCAGCGGCGGCGTGATCGTCGACGCGACGTTCCGGCGCGATGCGGACCGTGCGGCGTTCGCTGACGCATTCAAGGACGCCGCGCCGGTGCTGTTCGTCGAGTGCCGCGCGCCGCTGGCCGTGCTCGAGCGTCGCGCGATCCGCCGTGATCACGCTGGACGAGGAGCTTCGGACGCGACGCGCGAGGTCGTCTTGAGCGAGCACGCGGCCTGGGACCCGCTCGACGAGGTCGCGCCGCGAGCGCACCTCGCGCTGCGCACCGACCGGCCCATCACTGACATCATGTCCGACCTGCTGGCGCTGCTGGATCTTCGCCTCGGCCCCTCGCGCGATCCGGGGCCCTCAGACGCGGGCACGGCCACGACCGGACATGGCGCAACGTGAAGCAGCCGAAGGGTCACGCTTCCGAGCAGCAGCCCGGCGATGGGTCCGAGGCCGCGGGTACCGACGACGGATCAGATCCGCTCCCACCTTCTGAGCCACGTCGGCGATCTCGTGCGCAGCCTGGGGCCCGACGTGATTGACGATCTGCAGCGTGGCGTTGAACCCCTTCGTCGAGAGCTCCTCGAGGACCCGCTCGAGCTTCGCCGTGACGCGCTCCTCATCGGCATGTACCGCCAGCCCCGTCTCGGTGGCGAACCTCTGCACCACGTGGACGACGACCAGCGAAGCTCCGTTCTCGCGGGCGAGCACCTTCGCGACTGACAGCGCGCGATCGGCGTTCTCGGAGCCGTCTGTGGCCCAAACGATTGTGCTGAACATCGTGGTATCTCTCATCCTGAGGTATGGACAGATGATCTTCTGTGCTGGTGATCAGGATCTCCGGCTCCCCGACCGACCGCTCGTGCGCGTGCGGGGCACGCTCCTGCAGCGCGTCGAGCACCTCGTGGGGATCGGCAGCACCAGGGTTTGAGTTGTCTCGGTGGCGACCTCGGCGAGCGTCTGCAGCGTGCGCAGCGTCAAGGTGCCCGGCTCGTGGGCGATCACGCCCGCGGCCTGCGAGAGGCGCTCAGCCGCCTGATATTCGCCCTCGGCTGCGATCACCTCGGTGCGGCGCTCGCGCTCGGCCTTCGCCTGGCGCGCCATCGCGCGCTTCATTGATTTCGGCAGGTCGACGCCCTTGGTCTCGACCTTGACCACACTCCCCAGGGTTCGGTGCCGGAGTCGATGATCCCCTTGAGCAGTTCGTTGATTGTGGCCTGGTTGGCGAGCAGATCGTCGAGGTCGTGCTGGCCGAGCGTCGCCCTCAGCGTCGTCTGGGCGATGCGCAGCACGCCGTGCTGATAATCGCGGATCGCGACCACCGCCTTGACCGGACCGACCACGCGGAAGAACACCGCCGCCTCGACGCGGACCCGTGACGTTGTCCTTCGTGATCAGGTCCTACGGCGGGATGTCGGCCGTGTCGACCTGCAGGTTCACGCCGCGAGTCCGCTCGATCAGCGGGATGATCAGCACCAGCCCCGGTCCGCGAGCGCCGCGAAGGCGACCGAGCCGGAACACCACGACCCGCTCGTACTCGCGGAACGACCCGGATCGCGGTCGCGGCCACCACCAACACCACGAGGAGGATCACGATCGCGACGACCAGCGTAGTGGACATCGAAGCCAGGCTCCCACCCCCGCCATTGGGGTGCATCCGTAGAGCCAACGCAACGTGTCTCGGCCAACTACGGCGACCCGCTGACATCGCCACCGAGCCCGGGAACGCCGGCGATCCTCAAGGTGGGAGGCTCGGCGGGCCTGGTTTTGCCGACTGATTACCCGCCGCGGCGCGCCGGGGCGTCAGTCTGCCGTCCGGCAGTAGTTCGCCGCACACATTGCACGGGCAACAACTCTCTACAGCGCCTCGGGCGCCTTCTAATTTGCGTACCAGGTCCCACATACCCGGTTAACGTCGCCTACACACCACTTTCAAGGGTTAGCGCGGTGAGTCTCGTGATCGAGCGTTACCGACATCCGGGAACCGGCGGCATCGCCGAATCGTTGTTTCAACTGCTCGCGATGGGGTCTCAGCATCAGAGTGAGAGCGGCGTGGCTGACCATCGAGTACTGCCCGCGGTCATCGAGTACTGCCCGCGGTGCATGGCCCGCGCGAGGATGCGCGTTGCGCCGTGTTCCTCGACGCTGCCCAGGGAAGAGCTGTACCCGGAGGATGCGCGGCCGGCGGGCGACCAGCTCAGCGTGGCAACGGGAGGTCAGCGATGAACCGCGAGTCTGTCCTCGACTCGAGCGAGGGGATCACCGTCTCCCGTCTGCGGCTGCTTCCACCCGCCCCGACCGGTGTCGGGGCCTTGCGGATCGCGATGCTCGCGCCACCTTGGATTCCGGTGCCGCCACCGGGGTATGGCGGGTCCGAGGCGGTGGTCGATCTGTTGTGTGAGGGCCTCGTCGCGCGCGGTCATCACGTGACGCTGTTCGCCGCACCGGGGTCGCACTCCGCGGCGCACCTGAGAACGCTGCTCACGGCCGCTCATCCGGACGAGATCGGATCCTCGCTTCGTGAGTCTGACCGTGTCGCGGGCGCGCGGGATCAGATCGATTTGGCTCGTGATCGGGGTAGGGGATTCGATGTCGTGCACGACCACTCGGGATTTGTCGCGCTCGCGATGGCCAATCGCTTGAGTGTCCCGGTCGTGCACACGCTCCACGGGGCGTTCCTCGAGGAGACCGGCCCCTTCTACCAGCGTCACGGGCACAAGGCGCGACTGGTGGCGATCAGCGCGTCACAGGCCGCGAGCGCGCCACTGGTGTGCTCGTCACGGACGTCGTGCCCAACCCGATCGATGTGAGTCGCTGGCCGCTACGGATGCAGAAGGCGGACTACCTGCTGTGGGTTGGGCGGATGGACCCGGTGAAAGGCGCCCACCGGGCGATCCAGGCGGCGCGGCTGGCGGGACGCCCGCTGGTACTGGCAGGGCCCGTGCAGCCTGGGCAGCGGGAGTACTTCCACGAGCTGGTCGAACCTCATGTCGACGGGTATCGCGTCCTCTACATCGGTGAGGTCGGCGGGACCACCAAGCGGGAGCTGTTCGCCAACGCCTCCGCACTGCTGATGCCGATCCGGTGGCGGGAGCCGTTCGGGATGGTCATGGTCGAAGCGCTCGCCTGCGGCACTCCAGTGATCGCATTTCCGGAGGGCGCCGCAACCGAGATCGTGATCGACGGACAGAACGGCATGCTGGTCGCCGACGAGCCCGAGATGGCACACGCGATCGAGCGTTTGGGATCGATCGCCCCGGAGCGCTGTCGCGCGAGCGTCGCCGGGCGATACGGCGTTCCGGTGGCCGCCGCCGGCTACGAGCGCATCTACCGTCAAGAGGTCGGCATATCTCGGCGCCGCTACCACGCGACGGGCGACCATGACGGGTTTCGGGTTCCGGCGGCGCCGCTTGGGGCGCGAGCATGAGCGACCGTGCCAACAGCACCGGTATGAACAGGGCTCCGCTTCCGGGCGAGGGGGATCGGGAGCTTGCGCGCGTGCTGGCGCTGCTGGAAGCCGATGACGCCGGCGCCATCACGATCGCCGCCTTCCGTGAGCGCGGGATCAGGGTGCCGGCGCAAGCGGTCTACACCCTCCAGCTCGCCGGATATGCAATCGATCGCGTCAGCTGCACTGGGCCCGACGGACACAGAACGCTCGGATACCGCCTGCATCGTGCCCCCCAGCGATCACCGGACGGGATCTTTGCACCCAAGCAGACCAACCATCAAGGAGGCTAGCCATGCCTGGAGCACTGACCCGATGGGATCCGTTCGGCGAGCTGCGGCACAACGGCGACCTGGTCGTGCGCGCCGATATCCCGGGGATCAAGCCCGAGGAGGTCAAGATCGAGGTCGAGGACGACGTCCTCACCGTCTCCGGTGAGCATGAAGAGGAGAAGGAGGAGATGGGCAAGCAGTTCGTGCGGCGCGAGCGCCGTTACGGAGCCTTCTCCCGCTCGATGGCCCTTCCCTCCGGCGTCGACGCCAGCAAGATCGTGGCCAAGACGAAGGACGGAGTGGTGGAGGTCACGATCCCGTTGCCGAACGAGGCCAAGAAGGAGACGATCACGATCACACCGACGGCGTCGTAACCCTGCCGGCAGAAACGTATGGGCTCGTCAGCCCGGCGCTGGCGAGCCCGCCCAGAGGACAATGGAGGAGGCTTGCCATGGCAAGCAAACACAGCAGCGAGACGATTACGACGACTCGCCACGACGCGATCGTCGGGTTTCTGGAAGGCGAGCGGGTTCCCTACGAGCTACTCGAGCATGAGCCGGTGATGAGTGCCATCGCCGAGGCCCGGGTCGCCGGCCGGCCGCTGGATGAGGTCGCCAAGACGGTCGTGCTGCACGACGGCAGTGCCTACGTGATCGCGGCGATTCCCGCGGCGGACCGCCTCGACGTGCACAAGCTGCGCTCGTTGCTCGGCGCCTCGCGCCGGCTACAGCTCGCGAGCGAGGACCAGATCGCCCGAGATTTCCCCTCCTTCGAGGTAGGCGCGCTGCCACCGTTCGGACCGCTGGTCCCGGCGGCAGAGGTGATCGACCCAGCGCTCATGCAGCAACAGCGGATTCTCTGCTGCGCCGGAGATCATCGCCATTCGGTGCTGGTCGACCCGCGCGACATCGTGCGCATCACGACGGCCACAATCGCCGACATCTGTGAGGACTGATGAGCGCGGATCACGTCGACACCGCAGCGTCGAGAAAGCGCACGTCTGGCTGAAGGACCTCGCAGAAGAGCTCGGAGGGCAGGATCAGCGTTACGCGTATCGGGTGCTTCGCGCCTTCCTGCATGAGGTGCGCGATCGGCTGTCGGGTAAGGGGGGTTGCCCATAGCAGTGCCGCCCGTGCCAGCGGATTTCGGGGCCCGGCGCCTCCCCACCCGAGCGGGAGGAGGGTTGTCAGTCTGGGCTATGGAGCAGTCGCGGCGGCCCAGAGAAAGCAGGCGAGCTCGCGGGCGCACGCGACGGTGATCACGTTGCCGGGCTTCTTGCGCTCGCGCATCCGACGGTGGATCCGGTAGAGGCGGCTCTGGGCGCGTCGTGCGATCTGCAGGACGTGGTCGGGC
>JADGPN010000310.1 GCA_017882465.1 Solirubrobacteraceae bacterium | reverse complement strand
CGCAGGCTCAACGCGGGCCGAGTTTGGGCGGCGGGGGAGAGGGGAGATGCCGTTCGCTGCCGCCTATCGCCCGGCTCAGCTATGGCGGTCACGCGACGGCGGCACCCCCCTTGCAGCTGGGGGGACGAAAGCGCCTGCATGCTCAGGGGCGCATCGCGGCCCAGCTTGACAGCGCACGAGAACAGGTCGTTATGGGCACCTTGCTCGCGGCTGCGCTTGCGCCGGGTTGGCAGCGCCGGCGTAGCGGGCGTCTCGGTCAGCCGCCTTGCTCGGGATCGGCGGCGCAACGCAGCGACTCGAAGTCCGTGCGCCAGCTGGTCCCGTCCGTGCCCTCGATCGTCAAGCCGGCTTCGGTCAACCGCCGCCCGGCGCCGAGGACGGCGCTGACCGCCAGCCCCGTTTGGCGCGACACCCCGTGGGCGGTGACGTAGTGGTAGCTGATTGAGCCCGCTGAGCGCTGCGGCAGGCCGGTGCCCGTCGCCGTGACCACCTGCGCGAAGACTTGCAGCGCGTCCTCATCGGCAAGCGCTCGCAGCATCGCCCCACGATCATCCTCGGCCATCCAACATTTCTACTGCGTACGCCGGTCGGCATCCTCGCGCCGCGAGTGCGCTGGGACTCGGCAGTGGTCAAATCCCGATCGAGAGCTCGCACGCCATCTCGTGTTCGGCGCTGTCGACTACGCGAACTCGCTCGGGTTCCGCCCGCACGCGGACTTCAAGCGCGCGGCCCGGCATCTCGGCCAATGGGATGAGACGAGCGCGATCACCTTCGGCGATAACGGCAAGGTTGTGTACATGTACATCCCGAATTGGGACGGTCCGCTCGACGGCTTTCTGGACGCGGTTTGCGCGCCTGTCCGACGCCGGTGATCTGTCTTGCGTCCTCGATGCAGACCTCGATCGACCAGTACATGTACATCCAGGGCCCGTATAACTCCCCGCAGCAGGTCACGCGCGTTCTGAGCCGCGCAAACTAGCAGCGGAGACAGCAGCTACCTGCTGCGTAGTGCAGATGGATCTGCTCGGCAGCTTCGGAATGGGCCTGGGAGCGGGGCCGCCGACTGAAAGCTCACATGCGCAACGCCGTGCGTCGCGCCGAGGGTATCGAGGCGAACGCGCGAGTGGTAGCTCGCCGGGCCGGCGAACTGTGCGAAGACTCCCGGTTTGACGCCGCGCGCACGCTTACGATTCCACGGTATGAGTATGAAACGCGCCGTAACTGACCCGGTCGCCTCGGCGGCACGCGCCGCGGACATCCAAATCGGGGATGTCGAGCGCTTCTGCGAGTTCCAGCTCGCCGTTTGTAGCGAGGCAAGCTTCATGGCGGGAGTGCGCCCACCGGATCTGCACAGACCCATGGGCGCGCCGGCGCGCGCATACCACCACCATGCGCCGGCAGCGGT
This sequence comes from Solirubrobacteraceae bacterium, assembly GCA_017882465.1. GTDB lineage: Bacteria > Actinomycetota > Thermoleophilia > Solirubrobacterales > Solirubrobacteraceae > Palsa-465. The sequence goes on along the minus strand of JADGPN010000310.1, from coordinate 3,741 downwards.
GGCGCTGCTGAGCCGCGCCCACGTCATCTCCGTCGAAGCCGACCGTGCGCGCCAGGTCGGCACGTTCGCCGACCACGAGCAGTTGGTCCGTTGCGCGATCGAGCTCAAGCTCCCGTTCGATGTCATCTTCCTGCAGTTCCCGGGCGGCCCATGGGCGCTGAACATCGCCGCCCGCGGCGACCCACTGATCGCATCCGACGAGCTGTTGATGCTGTCCGGCGCGCTCTGCTGGCGTCACGGCCAGGCGCTCAGTGTGATCGGCTACGGGGCGACGATCACGCGCGCGCACCTCGCCGCCGCCGTCGCCACCGCCACCGCCACCGACGACGACGACGACGACGACGTGATCGTAGAAGTGCTCGGCGCCTGCGCGCCGTTCACGCGCGTGATCTTCTGCCAGCAGCGTTTCACAAACTATGTCGGCGCTCGCCAGGACGACCTCATCAACGCTGTCGACCCTTACGTCCAGACGCTCTACGGCGAACCTGGATCGCGCCAGCGCCAGCGGGCCGCGGGCCGTGAGGGCACACTCGGAGAGCTTCTCAGCGAACGCGTCGTGTCCGTCCTGGCCGAAATAATCGCCGAGAACCGCCAGAAGCTGAGCGTTCCCGCCGTCGGGCACAGCCTGCGCCTAACTGTGCGCGAAGGGCAGCTGAACTGATGAGCGGGCCGACTCGAAACCAGCCGTGCCCGTGCGGCTCCGGACGCAAGTACAAGCGCTGTTGCATGGAGAGACACGCCGCACGTCCGCAGCGCTCGCCCGCCCTGGAGCCGGGCGCGCCCACGGAGCGGACGGCGGCACGTTCGCCACGGAAGGATGCTGGGCGGCGGGCGTTCGCCGCGCGCGGGTTGAAGCTCTCCTGTGCCGATCAGGAAGTGGGCCACCGCATCCACAATTGGGTTACGAGAAAGCTCGCCGACGAGCTCGCCGACTACACCCTGGATTGGCCGCCGCGGGACTTCAAGCTCACGCTGGCGCTGCACTGCTTCATCCACCACCACCGCCTACGGGACGGCGCGACGCCGCTTGAACGCTACCTCGCGACCACCAGGGACCCGCAGGCGGCACGCATCGCAACGGCCCGGCCTCTGCTCGCGCGCGTGCTGGCGCATGACCCCGGCATCAGCATCGAGATGGAGTCACTCGCCGACGGTGAACGTTTCGAGGTTTACAGCGAGGACATCTCCCGCGATGTCACACGGTTCGATGTGCTGTTCGGCCATCTGCTGGCGGGAGACCCACCAACGCTGTGGGGGCCAGCGATGATCTTTGAAGCGGACGAGGAGTCGCGGGTGCTGGATGTGGCGCGCGGGAAGGCGTCCGGTGACGGGGCGCCGAGCGGCGATCTCGACGAGCTGCTCGCCGGCGCCGTGTGCGACATCTACCGCATGACGCCGCGGCGGGCGCCGGATGAGCTGATCGCCTGCGCGTGCGACGGCACGCCAGCGGTGGTGGCGCGGGCGCGGTGGAAGATCACCGACATGATTCAACGCGAGCTGCTGGTGGCGCTTCTGCACGCTCCGCCGGAGCTGCTCTCACGCGGGGAGGCCGACGACGAGGTTCTGGAGTTCGATTTCACAAAGCCGCGGGCTGAGATGTTCGCGCGTCGCCCGGCGGAGATGCCCGCCGGCGCGGCCCTGATCGAAACGGCATCCCTAGTCGCGCCTGAGCGGTTGATCTATGGGACGTTCACGCTCACCACGGACACGCTGTCGTTCGAGTCGCTCAGAGCGCAAGCGCTCGGAGAGGCCGAGCGCCTGACCGCGTCGTTTGACCTGGAGTTGCTCGAACGAGCGGTCGATGAGTTAGAGCACGAGCCCCAGCGCGCGCCAGCTCGCTCCGCTCGCCCTCTGCGCCAACACCCGGCACTCTCAGCGCAGCAGATCGCCGAGATCGCACGATCGTTCACGGTCGGCTGGTTGGAGGAGCCATTCGAGCGTCTGGAAGGGCTGACCTCGCGGCAGGCATCCAAACGTCCGGAGCTGACTGCGGCGCTTGCCAGCCTGCTGAGAGTGACCGAGAACGACGCCGAGCGTAACCGCGACCAGGCCGAACCGAAGCTGTTCGACTTCGAGTTCGCGGTATCGGAGCTCGGGCTCGCCGACGAGCTCGGGCAGGCGCGCCGGGGCTCGCGCAAACCGACTCTGGCGCTACAGGATCAGCACTGCTCCCGCTCGCAGTCCGACTGGCCGAACATGAACGGTGACAGCCCCGGCGATGTGTGATGTGAGCGACCGCCGAGGTTAGACCAGGCGAGTCATGTTCCGCGCTTCGTCACGCGCGGAGGTGGCTGGCCAGTCTGCTCCTTCGACGCTGAGATTGTCCGGACAACGCGATCGTCGAGAGTCGGCGCGATCGCGGCCTTGGCGGCACTTCTCCTCTGAGTCGCACGACGCCCAGTGGGCCCACCTGGCGGTTGGTGCACGCTCCAGTCGCCGGCCCGCCCTCAGACGCGGGGAGCGGCACCCGTCTCGGCCTTCTTCAGTGCGCGGTACACGGTCTGGCGGGTCACGCCGAAGTCCGCAGCGATCTCAGCGACGGTGCAGTCCCGACGGTCGTACGCCTCCCGAACGAGCTTGATCTGCCGGGCCGAGAGCTTCGGCTTCTGCCCGCCGGTCCGCCCGCGGGCTCTGGCGGCGGCCAGACCGTCCATCGTGCGCTCGCGCATGAGCGCGTGCTCGAACTCGCCGATGGCGCCGATGACTTGAAAGAACAGGCGCCCAACCGCGGTCGAGGTGTCGATCCCCTGGTCGAGCACGAAGAGACGGTCGAGCTTCGTGACGACGAGCTCGTCGCCGGCGCGTTCGGCTCTGGGCGAGTGGCGAGCTTGCCGCTGGCGTGTTCGATGAAGATCCGCTCGCATCCGGCAGCGTGGAGGGCGTCACGCTGAGCTTCGGGGTGCTGATCGCGCGTCGACACGCGCCCGTACCCCGATCCGCATACGCGGAGTGTACCGCGAACGGGGTAAATCTAGACATTGGCGCGTTACACGAGTCGCGTTACACCGAGCATCCCGGAAACACTGGCCTCGCGGACCGCGCGGGAGCGTGTAACGCAGACGATCGTTACCGGACACCGACGATACCCGCCGCAGCGCAACCAATAATCGCCTAATCGCCTTACCCCCGATCAATCCAACCGATTTCGCCGTTGGGCAGTTGTTGCAAGTCAATGGCGAATGATCTCGTACCAACACTTACCCGAGGAGGGGCCGTCGCGCCAGCGCGCGAGGGTGAAAGGGCGCGGCATTTCGGGCGGGTTGAGCCCCCGATGCATCCCGCCAGCGCCCCTCGGCAGGGAAGTTAGGCAGTTGCCTTAGACACTGCGCCGCCGTCGACGAGCGTGAAAGCAACCTTCGCTGCTGCGAGATGCGTCCGCTGTAGACCACGCAGGGCATTGACGTTCGACAGGATCGCTGAGGTGGCCGGGTTGACGGTCTCGTCCTCGTGGGACCCGCGGTTGCCGAACTTGCGCAGCCGATGAAGCGTGCCAACCTCGATGTCATCGATTGCTTTGTGCTCGTGCAAGCGATCGATCATCTCCTCGACGCCGAGTCCCTTCTTGAGATGAACTCCCGCCTTTTTGCCGAGGTCCCGACAGAATCGCTCGACCGCCTTGCGGACGGCGCCCGCGCACGATTCGCGTCTTGCGAGTTCGCCATCGGCGTTGGCCTCCGCGTAGTTGAGGAGTTCCGTGAGACGGCCGGCCGCAAGCTGAATCTGGGGTTCTGGGCCGCTTCC
>JADGPN010000309.1 GCA_017882465.1 Solirubrobacteraceae bacterium | reverse complement strand
CGGGTCTAATCGCCGCCGGAAGCCGACGAAGTGGCGCTCCTCGGGACGGGCGACTGGAATTCCCCCCACCATGCCCCCCGGCGCATAGGCGGGGCATAGTCGGGGGACGACCAGTGTCCGATCAACCGTCCGGCTGGGGAGTCCTGGCGGGTGCCGGCGTACCACAGGCGGGGTATCAGCAAGCCCGGCGAGACCACCTACGCCTTCGACGCTCTCCAACGAGCCACCGTCCGCGGAACGCTCGGCGGCCGAGGCGCGCTCGACGTCGCCATCATCGCCAGCGCGACCCAGTGAGCCCCCGCGCTCGACGCCGCGACCGTCCGCCGACACACATCCTAATCCTAATCGGGCGTGCCGAAACACGGTGTCGTTCAACAGCACTGGGCCGCTTAGGCCATAGCTGCGGATCCGATCTCGGGGTGGTGTTGCATGAATTCGACGAGCCGATCGACATAACTGGGGAAGGGGGGTAGCTGGATCCCGCTGCCGACGAGATCAGCTTGCGTGTGGTCGGTAAGGTAGTGGGTGGGGTGGGCGTAATAGTCCACTGCCTCGGGTGGGATCCGCATCAGCTTGTACGCGCCCGGGACGTGAGCGAGCGCTCCCTTGGCAACCCTTCTTGGTAGCGCTAGTTTGATGAGCTTGCGGCCCGTGGCGTGGGCCAATGCGTCGACCATCTCCGCGACGGTCAGTGGGTGCGGGTCGGCGAGTTGATAAGTGCGCCCTCCGGAGTGGGAATGGCCGCTGAGGTAGCCGACAGCGTCGATGATGAAGTCGCGGGGCACTACGTTTACGCGCGTCACAGTTGGGTCGCCGGCTAGAGGGAGAACGGCGAACTTGGGTTGGCGCAGCAGCCACTGCATGACAAAGTACGGTCCGTCGAACTTCTGTGTCTCGCCGGTGTGGCTGTCGCCGACGACGATCGAGGGACGGTAGATGGTCGCCGGCAACCCAGCGGCCATGCGCCGGCGGACCTCCACCTCGGCGTAGTGCTTCGTCTCCTCGTAGTAGTTGTTGAACGGCGCTCCGACCTCGAGATCGTCCTCGCCGAACGGGCCGGCGTAGCGCCCGCTGACATAGCAGGTGCTGAAATAGTGAAGTCGCTCAAGGCCGGGACATCGTGTAATCGCGTCCAGCACATTGCGGGTTCCGTCGACGTTGACCCGAACCGCAGGCTCGCGCTCCACCGCCAAGTCGTAAACGGCAGCCAGATGCCAGACCTCGGTCACATCGTCCAGCCCGCGTCCGTTGAGGCCCAGCCCTGGTTGGGTGATGTCTCCTTCCAACAGGTGGACGCGACCCGCTAGAGATGCGTCAGCGGCAGCGAGCTCTTCTGCGCGTCGCACAGCCAGACCAGCGTATTGCGGCTGTACGAGGCACGTCGCGTCGCCGCCGGTTCGGCGCAGGATTCCCGGCAAGAGCGCGCTGGCGAGGAATCCGGGAAACCCCGTCATCAGCATCGTCATATGGTCACCTCTTGAGCGAGTACGACAAGATAGCTGGAACAAGGCGTTCCGGGAAGCCCGGGCGCGCTGATCCGCACGATCACGCCGCCGCGCTTGATCTCCGAACCCGAACTGCGCGAGGAGATCACCACCGCGACCAACAAGGTCGAGGCCTACGACGGCTTCTCGGCCTCGCTGTGGTTCGGACACGACGCGATCAAGCGCAACGACCCCGCCGAGCAAGAGAAGATCATCAAGTTCAACTCGCTGCTCGCCAACTACGTGATCTCCACACCGCGCTCGACATGACCGCCGCCCGTGCAAGCTCGCCAGCGAGGGCTGGGACATCAACCCCGCTGGCCTGGCGGCCCGCTCGCCCTACATCACCGAGCGGATCAAGCGCTTCGGCGAGTACGCCACCGACGGCCTCACCATCCCGCCCGGCGCGTTCGACGGGCGCCTGGACCTCCACCGGTACGCAGCCGGCCACTCGGCCACCGCCAGCGAAGCCGCCTGAACACGACGCCGAGAACCTGATCGGGGCCCGTGCTCGCAGCTCGGGTTTCGCGTCGCTTCAGGCAAAGCGGCGCCCGACCGGGCTTGCCTACCGGGGCGCCGGATTGGCTCGCTCCCGCTTCGCCATTGACAGCAGAAGCACTGAGGTCCCCCTCCCTCACGACCGGTCATGCGCTCAACACGGAGAGCGCCAAACTCGCTCGTCGTGACTTCCGCTTCGACCGTCGGGGCGCTTGCTGGCGTCCGGTCGATCGCCGACCTGGCAAGCACTGCGCCCGCTGCCGCTTAAGCGACAAACGAGCCATCTCCCGATGCTGGACATGGGCCGCCACGATTGTGCTCCGCGCGCAGGTCGCGAGCCTCGACGGACGTCACCTCTCGGCGGCGTCAGCCTCCAGTCGCGTGCGCGCATCCCCGGCAAACCGGACGCCCCGCCGAGGCCGCCGTTACGACTCCTACTGGGCGAATCCGATCGTCCGTCCGGCGACGATCAGGGCCCGACCCGGGCGATCCCTATGTCGCCAATGCAGTCGTGCCACGAGCGCCGACCGGATAGCCAAAGCGATCGTCCCGGTTGGCGACATCGCGTGATCGCCTGCCGTCGAATGCGATCCGTCCCGAGGGGGCGGCCGTAACTGCCCGACCACGCGACTGCAGCAGGGCAGTCGATGACGCTCGTCGCTTGCAAAGTGGCGTCGAGCGCGATCCTCAGCCAGCGCTCAGCCGCTCTCGCAAGCGTCGCAAAGGAGCAGCGCCGATGGGGGCAGCCCGGATCCCGAATGCAGAAGCCAGCGGAGCCACCGCGGCCAGTTCTGGGACGCTCGCAAGTGGGCGATCGCGAGCGCGCTGGCGAGGGCTGGGACGATTCCTCTTGGCGTTGCGGTCTCGCACGACCGGCGAGGACTGGACTCGTGCGGCGGGACGCGATCGTCAACCGCGGCAGCGATCAGGCTTTGCTTCGGACGAGCGTTTCGTCGCTATTTGAGCGTCCTGTGCTTGGCGTGGTCAGCGCCCGCAGCAGTTCTTGTACTTTCGGCCACTTCCACACGGGCACGGATCGTTGCGGCCGGGATCGGTGCGGCGACGCTGAGGTATCGGGAAGCCACCGCCGGGATCGGGACCGCCGCTCACCCGGGCGGAGCCAAGCGCGATCGCACGCATTCCCGCGATGTTGCTCGTGCGAGCACGACGGATTCTCGACTCGGTGATGCGGTGCGCCGCCGCTTGATGCTCGGCGCACATCGCCGGCACGGCGTCGGCAAGGTCCGCGGGAAAGCCGAACCGGCGCCCAGCACACGCCGGACACCCGGCGCGGGGAGCTTTCGTTGGCGGCAGCGCGACGAGCGAGCGGTCGAGGTCGACCGGGCCGAACGCGTCCTGCACGAGATCTTGGATCGCGCCAAGGCCGATCGGTTCCCAGCCGTCTGACCGTACGCTCACCCGTGGGATGGCGAGGCTGAGGCGCGGGTCTTCCTCGCCAACGTCGCTGTCGAGGAGGCCGCTGATCTCTCCGCGGAACGCCATGTCGGCGTAGGCGCCCGCCAACACGATCCCCTGGTTGTCGGCGGCGGCAACCACCACCCGCTCGGCGAGCGGCGCGATCGCCGACGGAAGGTCGCCGTCGGTGCTCTGAAGCCGCCGCTGGATCTCCTCAAGCGCGACGTACAGTGGCAGCTCCAGCGTGTCGCCGTCGGCGTTCGCGATCACCCACGCGAGATCGCGGTCACCGAGCCAGTCGAGCGGATACTTGGTGATCACGAACACTCTCAGCGCGGCGGCGAACCGTGAGCGGATGTCCTCCAGGCCGTCCCACTCGACGCTCAGCTCAAGCAACGAGTACCGGTCAGCCGGCGGGTGGGCCAGCAGCTCGAGAGGATCCTTGGCGGCAGGCGTCTCGTCCACCGCCGCGAGCGTACAGCAGACGCCCGCGACTGCCCGCCGGGAGATCCGGGCGCGGCCGCACTCAGCGATAGGCGGGCGACCCGGAGCGCGCGAGGGGCGCTCTCGACCCTCCACCCACTCGGGTAGATTCCCGGCGGCTGTGGGGGACTGGGGACAGGCGCCGAGAGTGCACTCGCGGCCACTGCTGAGCTGAGTAGAGGAATCGCGTCAGCGCGATCGAAGCGTTGGCGCGGACGGTCAAATTGGACGAGAGGAAGCGTATGAACCGCGGGGGTGTCGCGCCGATCGCAATCGCTGTCGTTGGTATTGCGGGAGCTCGAGCTCCAGCACGAGTTCTGGGCTGAGCCCGGCCGTCTACAGATCCGAGATCAACAAGATCTGCGCGGCGAACAACGCGAGGATCACGGCGCTGCCAGCCAACACCTCGAACAGTGTCTCAGGGCTGGAGAAGGAGTTCTCGATCGTCGAGAGCACGCTCTCACAGGTCAAGGGGATCACCGCTCCCGGCTCGCTGAGTGCCGCCGCCAACTCGTGGCTGAGCACCATCGAGCGGGACTCGGCCATCGCGACGACGCTGATCAACGACCTGAAAGCCGGGAAAACAGCCGAGCTGCAGTCGCAGCTGGGCAAGGCGACCTGCCTCGAGACGAAGGGCAACGATGCCGCCAAGTCCCTCGGCTTGACGAGCTGCGCCGTCAACGCCCAGCCGAGCGGTCACTAACCCTGAATCGAGGCCGGCGCCGATGCGCCGCGGTCAACCGTACGGCGCGCTGGCCAGCACCACCGGGGCGCACGACCGGCTGCTGGGCCGTCCTACTGGCGCGAGTCTGCGGCTGTGGCTGCGAACGAGCCGTCGCGGCGTGACCGCCGTGCGCGCAACGCTCCCGCGCGGCGCAGGCGACCGAGCGCTGATCTTGCGGCCACGATCGGCGTGACCTGCCCACGCGTCTGCTCCAGAGGGGTCGCGCCGCACGGAGCTTGTGAGTTCGTCGCAAACCAGAAGCGCCGCGAGGTCGCAGGCCGCTGGTCAAAGCATAAGTCCGGGGGTTCGCCGCGGTCGGTCCTGGGACGCTCGGAAATGGGCGAAAGCGCTCGTGCGCTGCACTGCAGATCGGGCGATCCGGACGAGCGCTTTGTCGCCAATGCGATCGCCGGCCCCGAGTTGTCCGGGCGATTGGATTCCGTCGAAAGGGATCGTCCCGCGGCCGCCGCAACTGCTGCTCCTCCTGGGCGAACACCCGGGCCACCTTGACCGCCAGATCGTTAGCTCGATGGCCGGAATCCCAT
>JADGPN010000308.1 GCA_017882465.1 Solirubrobacteraceae bacterium | reverse complement strand
CGTTCGATCGCTGCGAGCGGCCGGGGTATGCGAGGCGGTCGTGCTCCCGCACGCGCTGACAGCCGCAACTACGATTGCGAAACCGACCGTCACTGCGCCACGCCTGACGCTGCCTGCGTCATTTGGCGGCGTCACACGGCCAGCGCGGCTTGGACTGGCGGCCGGAGCCGCACCACACCAGGTCGGGGGCGGGTGTTCACAGGGCGCGTCAGTAGGCGTAGCCGCCTCCACTGCCCGACGAGGACGGCGCCGGCTTCGTGGTGGCCAGAGGACTGCTGGCCGGCGCGGTGGGCTTCTTGGCGGTCGCGAGGACCGCGGTCCATGTGCCGACGTCCTTGACGCCCTGGCCGGTCGCCTGCCCGGGGGTCGTGTCCTTCACGAACGTGTACACCGGCTCGCCCTTGAAAGTCACCTGCACGGTTCCATCCGCCCTCGTGACGGTCCCGAGCGAGCCGACAGTGCCGCTCGGGGAGGCGCCCGCCGATGTGGCGAGCGGATGCCACACCTTCAGGCACGCCCCGTTGCAGATGAACTTCCCGGCCGCTTCACCTGTCAGGCGGTAGAGCGTCATGCCATGGCTGTCAACCAATACCGTCCCACCGAGAGCGGCATCGGGCGCCGTCTTCACCAATGCAGACGCCGAGCTGCTCGCAGGAGCCGAGGCGGCAGAACTGGCCGTTGAACTGCTCGAGCTACTGCCGCAGGCGGCGAGTAAGAACGAGGCTGCGACGGCAGGCGCGAGGGTGCTCACGGGGTGACGCATAGCGGACTCCTTCGTGCGCTCGGCGACTGGCGGGTTACCTCACCCACACCGACGCGCTATTTGATCATCATGACCGGCGGTTCAGTGTCTCGCTGGCCTTATCCCCTGAGACGCCCGGCTCGCCCGATTCCTTCCTGACAGCAGATGGCGCGACGGCGGTTGACGGTTCGGTGCGCACGACGACGTCGGCGATCTCCGGCAGCCGAGCGCGGAGTGCTTCCTCGAGCTCGCTCGCCATCTGGTGAGCGTGGGCGAGTGATGTGGTCGCGCCGACGGGGACGGTGATGAACACGACGCTGCCGGCCTCGGTGGGCATCAGGCGCACGTCGCGCGCGACGGCGCCCGTCTCCTCGAGCGCGATCGCTTCGATGTCCTCGACGACGCGCCCGCTGTCGCGGATCGCGCTCGGATCGGTCGCGACCGGTCGTTCCAGCGGCTCGAGGTGGGTGCGAACATCGCTCACCCGCGGCAGCGCCCCGATCGCCGACTCAACGCGCTGGGCAACGGCATGAGTCGCCTGCAGCGAGCTGTCGGCGGGGACTTTGAGATGCAACGAGACGCTGATCTGCTCGCCGTGCTCGAAGATCGTGATGTCATGCGCCTCGCGCACCATCGGTTCGCTCAACGCGATCGCCAACACCCGATCGCGCAGATCAAGCCCCCGCTCGCGGGGCTCGACGTGAACGACGACGTCGCTATTGGGCAACGCCATCTCGACCGCACGTTCGACTTCGTCGGCAGCGGCGTGCCCCTCGATGACCGCTCGGCCGGGTGGGACCGAAACGACCGCGTCGGCGAAGTAGCGTCCGGCGGACTCGCGCACCCGAAGCCGATGGAGCTCAATCTCTGGCGAGAGCGCGGCGATCGCATCGCGTGCGCTCTCGTGTGCCGCGGCGGGCGCAGTGTCCATCAGTACCCGAGCGTTCTCGAAGATGAGCCGGGCCGCGGCCGCGAAGATGATCACCGCGACGATCAGCGCGGCGACGGCATCGCCGGCCTCGAAGCCCACGCGCACCGCGATCAGCCCGATCAGCACCGCGACCGAGCCAGCCATGTCGCCGGCGAAGTGAAACGCGTTGGAACGCAACGCGGCCGACCGATATCGGCGGGCTGTTCGCAACGAGACGAGCACTCGAGTGACGTCGACGGCGATGGCGGCGAGAATGACCGCGAACACGTACCACGTCGCGCTCAACATTCCGCCGCCGCTTGACAGCCGATCGATCGCCTCGACCACGACGATGACGCCCCCTGCGAACAGGATCGTCGCCTCGGCCAGAGCTGAGAGATTCTCCACACGACGGTGACCGTACGGGTGCTGACGATCGGCCGGGCGGCCGGCGACGCGCACCGCGAAGAATGTCACCGTGGCAGCGACGACGTCCCCGCTTGACTCGATACCCGCCGACACCAGGCCCAGGCTTCCCGTCACGAGCCCGGTGCCGAGCTTGAGCACCATCAGGAGTGTCGCCGCCAGAATCGAGGCGATCGCCGTGCGCCGCTTACCGGATCCTTCGGCGGTCCCGGAGGCGACTGTCGTTGCCTTCTCGACCTGGTGCAAACCGGCCATATGTAGAGCGTAGGCGACCGCTCCCGACCTTCGAACCCGCGTCCGGATGGCCGATCGGCCCGGCCGGGCCGGGCCGGACCTCTGGTCGCTCGACGCCTCGCGGTGAGATTCCCTTCTGTGCTCGCGTGAGATTCGGGTGCCCGCGCGTGTCTTGAGCCAATCGACCCACGAAACTTCGGGCAGCGCGGCCCGACAAGGAGCAGTTCTGATGAAGCGAATTGGGCTGGCGGCGCTGTCAGCGATCGCCCTATTGCTGGCTGCTTCGGGGACTGCGGCGGCGACGTATCCGCGAAAGCACCACAAGCGCCGCACGAGGGGTCCGGCACTCGCATCACGTCCGCACGCACATCGTCGACATCGCGCCAGCCAACGCCGGCGCGCCGACCACGATGGCTCCAGAGGACAACACCGGCACCGTCGCGTCGTTCACGAATGGCGCATTGCCTAGCGGCACGCTCGCGTGCGGCTTTAGAGCCAGCGGAGGGTTCGGGCGGCGGTCTGTTCAGGCCGCCACCCGTCGTGTTCAGACGGCGCTGGACCGGGAATCCGGGAACGTTTCGCGCGGGCGTGGCGTCGTGAGCACCATGCGGCGCGACGCGAGGAGCGTGGTAGGGCGGTGAGCCCGTCAGTCTCGATCCGGGTTGCTTCAGACATTGAGCGATGCGCGGCTCGTGTCCCTCGCCCCTCCCGGTCATGAGCGAGCCTTCGAAGCGATCGTGCGTCGCTACCGCCGAGAGCTGCTCGCTTAGAGCCGCCGGCTCGTACCGTCGGAGGCTCGCGGAGAGGACGCGGTGCAGCGGGCACTGCTGCAGGCCTGGCTCGCGTTGCAGCAGGACGTCGAGGTCCGCGACGTCAAGTCATGGCTCTACCGGATCGTGCACGACACGGCGCTGAACTGCAACGTGGGGCCGCTGGGCAGGAGTTCGCTCAGCAGCGTCCGCTCGGAGCTCGCCGAGCTCCCCGCGCTGCAGAGGCAGGTGCTCCTCCGGACGTCGCTGGAAGGTCAGAGTCACGACGAGATCGCGGCGGCGCTGGGCCTCAGCACCGAAGCCGGGCGAGGCCTGATCTACCGGGTCCGGGCGAGCCTCAGAGCCGCGGCCGGCGCGGATGCCGACACCAGTCCTGGCTCAGCGAACGACGGCGGCTCGGGCTCCGGTTCGGGTCCGCACAGCGACGGGTCATCGGACGGCGGATCGCCGTTCTCGGCGACCGCCGGCCCCGGCCGCTCCGGCTCCGGTGATCGCGGCGGGAGGCTCGGAATCGGACGGGGGTCAATCATCCGGTGGCCAAGGCGGGCGACAAGCCGCGCAATCACAATCCGCGAGCCCTACAGGCACGTCAGGTTCGGAAGCGATCGAGCCCGCCGTCTCAGTGAGCTCTTCTCGGGGTCTGCCCCGTCGCCATTGGGTGGACTGCCCGACACCGAATCGGGCGGCGGCGCACCGCGGTCAGTCGCCTGGCGCACCGGGCTAACGGCGGCGCCCCGCAATGCTGCCTCGCCCCTCGTCCCAACCTACAGCAGGCCGGGAGGGAGGGAGATCGCCCGAAGAGCAAGGTGCACCGGCCCCCGAGCGGGTGGTCAGTCATCGTTGCCCAGCAGCCGATTGTTGAATCCTGCCGCTCGGGTCAAATCGCACGCTGTCTTGATGTCGGTGTCGCGCTCCAGGGCCGTCCTCCCGCTTGATGCGTGGAGTCGGACGGGCGGCGCAGGCGCAGGTCGTTCTCGATGACCCGTGCCTGCGCTCCCGTCCGGACTGCGAGCTATCGGGGTGCGTTCTAGGGTCGGGCCGCGTCTGCGTCCCGTGCGAGGTCGGCCATGAACTCGAAGAATCCGGGCGACTGGTCGCGGAAGAGCCCGTCGTCGGTCAGGAACTTCAGCGCGCCCATCGCCGCGCCTTCGGTGTTGGTCGGGCGAATGATCGAGCACACCGGGAACTTGCGGTCCAGGAAGATCGTTGGCTCGGGCATGATCAGGTTGGTCTGGAAGTCCTCACCGCCGAACGGAGGCTTATTGAGGTCAGGGAACACGAGACCATTCGTCGGGTCGGTCAGCGGCGGTGCGTTTCCGGCCTTGTCGCTCCAGGTCTGAAAGTGCATCGTCTCCGTCGGTCCGATGCTGAGCAGGACGCGGAGGACTTCGCGATCGCTGACCCGTTGCGCCAACGACGGGTAGAGGCTCGTGCCGCCCTGTTCGATCGTCGCGAAGTGGAAGCCCGCCGTGTTCGCGATCGCCTGCAAGTGCTCCTTGGGCTTCAGGTCGGCATCGGATCTCGGGATCGCGGGAAACCTCCCTTTGAGCAGCCCCGGAACGGCCGGCGGGAAGGTGTCCCCGAAGTCGGGGCTCTTGGTCCGGCTGCGGTAGCGCGTCCACCAGCTGGTGTCCACGGTCAGCTCCCTCAGGTTCGTGAGCCGCTTGATCTGCTGCGCGCCCGTCGCTGTGCTGCTGGGCAGGGTTCGGAACCGCTCCAGATCGACTGGTCGACCGCCACGCGCCTCGAGGTAGGCGTTGATGAACGTGAAGTGCGTGAACTCGTCCTCGGTGTTGTCATGGATGTACTGCGCCATGTCTGCGTCCAGCACGCTCAGCGCGGCGGTGTAGTCCTTGTTGCCGGTCCCCCCGGGAACCTCGCTGTCCTGGATGCCGCCGAGCTCGTTGTACTGCTGCCAGAAGTCTGTCTCCAGGATCTCGGCGGCCGACAGGAAACGCAGAATCGCCTCGTCTCCGTTGGTGAGGCCACGGCCGGCTTGGGCGGAAGCCAGCGACACATCGGCCAGCAATCCGGCGCCCAGCGCTCCGACTCCTGCGCCGACCAGGAACGACCGACGGTTGGCTC
>JADGPN010000307.1 GCA_017882465.1 Solirubrobacteraceae bacterium | reverse complement strand
GACGCGCGCGGGCGGATCCTCTCGCGCTGGCCGAGTCGTCACTTGGGCAGGGACGACGAGCCGCTTGGGTGCTGAGGTTCGATGAGCATGCGCTCGCCGAGGCGGAGCGGTTTCGCCCGTCGGCCGTGGTTCTCGATGATGCTCGGCGGCGGTTATCGTCCCAGGCGTGGACCACTCGGCGGAGATCAACCGGGCCAGTTGGGACGAGCGGGCGCCCGCCCACGCGGCTTCGCTGGGCTACGCTCGCCAACAGTTCCTCGCGGACCCCTCGTTTCTGAGCGCGGTTATCCGCTTTGACTTACCGCTGCTCGGGGAGGTCCGTGGGCTGCGCGCTGTGCACCTGCAGTGCCACATCGGGACCGACACGATTTCGCTGGCGCGGCGCGGCGCAACGATGACGGGCGTTGACTTCTCGCCCGCTTCCGTGGCCGAGGCGCGGCGGCTCTCCGATGAGTGCCAGGCGGGCGTCGAGTTCGTCGAGGCGGACGTCTACGACGCGGTCGCGACGCTCGGCGGCAGAACATTTGACCTTGTCTACACCGGGATCGGAGCGCTCTGCTGGCTGCCGTCGGCGTCGCGGTGGGCGGCGGTCGTCGCCGAGCTGCTGACGCCGGGTGGCCGTCTGTTCCTCCGCGAGGGGCACCCGATGCTGTGGAGCCTGGATGAGCGCCATACCGACGCTCTCGTCGTCGATTACGACTACTTCGAGCGTCCAGAGCCGATGGTGTTCGACGAGCAGGGCACCTACGTCGAGACCGAGGTGCAGTTTCAGAACACCGTCACGCACGTCTGGAATCACGGACTTGGCGAGATCGTCACAGCGCTGCTCGATGCTGGCATGGAGCTGACCGGTCTGGTCGAGCACGACAGCGTCCCGTGGGAGGCGCTGCCAGGTCAGATGGAGAAACTCGACGACAAGGAATGGCGGCTGCGTGAGCGTCCGTGGCGGTTAGCGCACAGCTACACGCTGCAGGCGGTGAAGCGAAGCGATTAGACGGGAAACGGGCGGGTGTCTCGCGGACCACAGTTGCGCAACGGCGGTTTGAACAGAGCGTCGGCGGCGACCGAGCAGTCGCCCCCTGGCGCCGGGGCGGCCAGTATGATTCCGGCCGTCGGGCAGACAGTCCGATTGACGGCTCCACGCATCATCGACCGCGCCAACCAACGCCTCCTTTCACCACGAGCGTCTTGGTGCTGCGATCCTCACGATCGCATCCGCCGTGCCGCCTTCGCGCGACGCGCGAGTCCTTGGCGAAACGCAGGAGTGGCCCGCAGGGCCAAGACCTATCCCTCGTTGGTCACAGACGGGAGCGCGCTACCCGAGCCGGCGAGCCGGCCGCTTAGACGTCCGGGCCCGCGCTCGGCTCACGACCGCGATGGCGACCAACAAGCCCGCTCCTACGGCAGACCGCACGAGGCTTTCGCCTGGGCTTAAGCGCGGCCAGCGCGCCGCATCTCCGATCTGCGGGTCCGAGCTGGTCCCGGCTGCTCCTCACGCGGCAAGAGAGCGTCTCGTCGTTCGGCGCTGCATCTGTGTTGCTGCTCGTCCGGAGCGAGCGTCCAGCGGCCACCAGCGGAGACGTCTGCTTCGCGCTCCAAGCGGGGCTGACGCCCGCGAGCGGTCAATGCGCACGGTCGCGCGCGCTGCTCCAAGGACCCGCGTAGCGGCCGATCCGAAATTCGTAGTTGAGCGCCCACCGCGGGAAGGCAGGCACTTCGAGCATGTCGCTCGGGCAGCTACCTATGGTCTGCGGGGCCCGTCATCGTTGCCGAAGGGCCGGGACGACCTCGCGGGACAGCAGATCCATCGACTCGAGCGCGGTTTCCACCGGCATCCCGCTCCAGAACGGCCGAAAGAGGAAGTGATCGACGCCGAGATCGTCCCGCCAGCCAAGCAGCTCACGCAGACAATCGTCCGGCGTACCGATGACGAAGCGGTCCTGGAGCAGCTGTTCGAACGGCAGGTCGAACGTCTCGTCCGCCGGGAGTGCCGCGTCCTGCCCCCACGCTCGATAGGCCTCGTACTTGGCCGTGAGGTAAGGCTTGGCGATCTCCAGCGCTCGTCTGCGGGTGGGGGCGCACACGACCTCCTTGATGGCCGGGAGCTCGGCGAGCGGCGGCCGGCCCAGCTCCTGCCGGACCCGGTGAAACAACTCCAGCTGCCGTGCGATCGTCGAGCTGGTGGCGTGGGGGTTGATGATCCACGTGTCGGCCATGCGCGCGGCGCGCTCGACGGCGCGGTCGTTGTCCGCCGCCATCCACACGGGCGGTCGCGGCCGCTGGACCGGAACGATGGAGAGCGTCGCGTCGTTCAGCCGGCACCACGGGAGGTCGGCGCTCACCGCCTTCCCCGCCCACAGCGCCTCCACCAGCCGGAGGTTCTCCTCCAGACGGCGTACCCGCTCGCGCGAACTGATGCCGAACGCGGCGGATTCCACGTCCCGGTAGCCCAGCCCGACGCCAAGTGTGAAGCGTCCGCCGCAGACCACGTCCATGGACGCAAACGTCTCGGCCACCTCCAGAGGATTGGCCAGAGCGAGCAGCAGGATCGCAAGCCCTACCCGCATCTCGCCCGCCTCGGCCGCCAGCCGAGCGAGCAACGGGACGGGCTGGGTCATGGCCATCGTCGGCAGGAAGTGCTGCGCGCCCCACACGGAATCCCAGCCGTAATCGCGGGCATGATGGAGCAGACGCATCTGGCCCCGCAGCGCCTCGACCATGTCGCTGCCCACAGGATGCTGGTTGGTCAGGTACAGCCCGATCTGGACAGTCCTGGGGGCCGGGGCAGGGGCGGACGATGGATGAGTCCCGCTCACAAGCCCATCATCCCGCATCAGACGTCGACGAGCAGGCCGAGCAAAGCGCCCACGCCGCCGGTCCGCTGGGCGCGCTAGGCCCTGAAGAGAACCCGAACGGGGGTCGATGGCGCGCTACCGCTTCCGCGTCGAAGAGGCGTCTCGGTTGAGGCTCACGACATGCTCGGAAGGGACGAGCAGCGACACAGATGACCGCACCGTCGTGTCGACGTGCGCAGGCCCTCCTTCTGCTCAAAGGCGGCACAGCGGTGCATCACTACTGCATCGCCAGCGCGGAGCAGCAGTCGGTTGACCGCTCAGCGAGACACGCACGCGTCGTCGATTCGAGAGCGGGCTGGGGCGCGCGCCGAGGCGTGCCGGAACCAGGCTGGGAACCAGCAGTCTCTGAGGCACTCGGAGTGACTAGCTGGTCCGCGGCGGATTCGAGGAGGATGATTAGCGCATGTCCCTCGCCCGCGATGATCCGCGCGCCGGAGATCATGAGCATGGTTCGGAGCTGTCTGACACGCAGCTCAGGGTCCGTGCGCTCGAGAGCGTTCTGGTCGAGAAGGGCTACGTTGATCCGGCGGCGCTCGATGTTCTGATCGAGACGTATGAGACGAAGGTAGGTCCGCACAACGGCGCGTGCGTCGTCGCCAAGGCATGGAGTGATGCGGACTTCCGGCGCTGGCTGTTCACAGACAGCGGCGAGGCGATCGCCTCGCTCGGCTTTACTGGCCGCCAGGGCGAGAACATTGTGGCGCTCGAGAACACTCCGGACGTGCACAACATGGTGGTCTGCACTTTGTGCTCGTGCTATCCCTGGCCGGTGCTGGGGCTCCCCCCGGTTTGGTACAAGTCAGCGCCTTACCGCTCGCGCGCGGTAGCCGATCCGCGTGGCGTGTTGCGCGACTTCGGCTTTGAGCTCCCGACGGACACGCGGATCCGCGTTTGGGATTCCACGGCGGAGGTGCGCTACCTGGTTGTGCCGATGCAGCCTGCGGGAACCGACGGCTGGACTGAGGACGAGCTCGCGCGGCTGGTCACCCGCGACTCGATGATCGGGACCGGTCTGCCGAGGCGGCCGGAGGACGTGACGCGATGAACGGCGCGCAGGACATGGGCGGCATGCACGGCTTCGGTGCCGTCTTGGCTGAGCCGGACGAGCCGGTGTTTCACGCCGAATGGGAGCGGCGCGTGCTCGCGCTGACGCTCGCGATGGGCGCCACAGGCGAGTGGAACCTCGATGCCTCGCGCTTTGCGCGCGAGAGCCGGCCGCCGTCCGAGTACCTCCCCAAGAGCTATTACGAGATCTGGCTCGCGGGCCTGGAACGGCTGCTGGCAGAGCGCGGATTGGTTGCCCCGGATGAGATCGCGGCAGGCCGATCGCTGCAGCCGGCCAAGCCGGTTAGACGGACGCTCGCTGCCGGGGACGTCGCGGGTGCGGTTTCGCGCGGTAGCCCGACAAACCGAGATGCTCCGCAACCCGCACGCTTCGACGTCGGCGATCGCGTGCGGGCGAAGAACCTGCATCCCGTAACGCACACGCGATTGCCGCGCTACGTGCGCGGACACGTCGGCACGATCGCGAGAGTGCATGGCTGCCACATCTTCCCGGACACCCACGCGCACGGACACGGCGAGAACCCGCAGTGGCTGTACACGGTGTCCTTCGACGGGCGAGAGTTGTGGGGCGCCGAAGCCGATCCGACCGTGGCAGTTTCGGTTGACGCGTTCGAGCCATATCTCGACGCGGCGCCGTGACACCCGTTGATCGCGCGCGAGAGGCGGCCGAAGCCGTCGCGGGAATCCCCTCCGACTCCGACGGGCCGATGTTCCGCGAGCCGTGGGAGGCGCAGGCGTTCGCGATGGCGCTTGCACTGGAGGAGCGTGGCCTGTTCACCTGGCCCGAATGGGCGACGGTCCTCGCGGCCGAGATCAAGCGCGCACAAGACGCCGGAGATCCCGACACGGGTGAGACCTACTACCGCCACTGGCTTGCGGCGCTGGAGCGCCTCGTCGCGGAAAAGAGCGTCACCGATCGGGCGACGCTCGCGAGCTATCGGACCGCCTGGGAGCGCGCCGCCAACCGCACACCACACGGCACACCAATCGAACTCAAGCCGCACGATTTCGGGTAGGCCGCAGAACCACCGATCCGGCCGCCGCTCTCAGCGAGCAAAGCGACAGCGCGCGCGTCGCGGTGCCAGACGACCGCAGCGGGCAACGTGCAGCCGTCCCAAGCGACGCTCAGCTCGGTGCTGCTTTTGCGGATTGCGGAAGCCTCAGGATGGCGCTCGGGGCCTCGTCAGACCCTGATTTTGCAGCCTGGGATGGGCTGAGAGCCGTGTCGTGACGCGGGAGTGCCCTTCGTGCAAGGGAGAATCGTGATTGTTGA
>JADGPN010000306.1 GCA_017882465.1 Solirubrobacteraceae bacterium | reverse complement strand
CAAGTGCGGCAGAGACCGACCAAGCCGATCGAGGCGGGTGATCACGAGCGTGTCGCCCTCACGTAGGCAGGCGAGCGTTCTGTCCAGTTCAGGGCGGGCAGCAAGCTTGCCGCTGGCTACGTCCACGTAGACCTGCTCGCAGCCGGCGGCCGTGAGGGCGTCGTGCTGTGCTTCTAGATGCTGATCGCGCGTCGACACGCGGCCGTAGCCGATTCTCACGCGAGCCGACCGTGCCCTCCGTCGATCGCCCGCAGCGTTGGTGGTTGCCCGCGCCGGGACCATCGGGCGATTAGCGCGTCAAGTTGCGGGGTTCGGTGGGGGCTCGGGCAGCTCAACTCGGATCGGGTACTGCCCGTACTGAGCCTTAAAGTTCTCCTCGGCCTCAGAGCGGGGGGGTGCCGTGGCCCGTGTCCATACCACAAGTGTACCGCAAAGGACCGTAAGCGGTACGAACAAAAGATCACGAGTTTTGGAACACTGAATCGCCAGTGTTCACGGTGGCGTCCGATTGCGTCCGTAATCGATCGTTCCCGGACACCGACGATCGGCTTCCCGGCAACGGGCGATCCGCTGACAGATGTCCCTCGAGCGTCAACGCCTCCGACCCGATCCCGTAGCGGGTAGGTCCTTTCCTGGGGTAGTCGTCCCCAGGGGCAAAGTAGAGGCCGGTCGCGGGCTCTTCCGCTCCGCGATTCACGAACCAGCGGGAGCAGACACAGCGTCGACGGGTTCCGCCTCTGGGGACAGCTACCACGCGTGCGGGCTTCCTCCTCACACCGTGCGCGGCACCTTGCCGACGAGCCGCAGCATCGCCAGCAGGCACTTGTGCCCTGGATCCGATGTGTCGCCGAACATGCATGGGCAACCGCCGGGAATGACGCTGATCCCGTGCTCGTGGCAGTACTCGACGGCGGCATCCGAGCTGCTGCCGGGGCCGACGCCGCGATGCAGCCACACGCGCGGCACGCTGGCCGCCGCGCAGTCCTTCGCGACGTCGAGCGATGCGCTGCCGGGGGTGACGATCACGACGCCGTCGACGCCTCCGTCGATCGCGCCGACAGACGCGTAGCAGCGGTCGCCTTCGGCCTGTTCGCCGTTCGGGTTGACCGCGAAGACGTCGTGTCCGGTGTCCCGCAGCCGGCGGTAGATGAGGTTGGCCGACTGCTTGCTGTCGCGCGAGACGCCGGCGACGGCGAGTCTGGGCTGCGCCAGGAACTCCTCAGCGGCTTGGTGAAGCGTGGTCATTGCGCCCTCCATTCAGGCTTCGGCTCGCGGTGACCTTCTCGCGCGCAGTGTCGCGTCGCGACCCGCCAGCGGCATCCGCACCTGCTACGACCTCCGCTCAGTAGTTAGCTAAGCCGCGTCCACGAGCTCGGTGCTGGGGTTCGTCGAGCTCGGCGGATCGCGTCTCGAGGGCCTCGGTGTCCGCTGTGGCCGATCTGGGCCGCTGGCTCGACTGCGGGACGTGACGGTAGCGGCCGAGGTTCTCATCGACGATGCGCTCGCTCAGCGGCCAGCGGCGCCTTTCGTCATAGGCGTGAACTGCTCTGAGGATCATCCTGGGCAGTGGCGTTTCCTTTCACTCGCACGGCACACCAACTGCAGGGTCAGAGAGACAGCAGCTCAGAGAGCCCCGACTCGCGCGATCGGCAGCGTCGTACTCCCGATCCGCCGCCTCATCGCTCACGCGCAGGAACTACGCAGTGTGATTCGGCGCTGGCCCGCAGGTCGCTTCGGTATAACGCCGCAACCTCGCACGGGGGAACCCCTCTGGTTCGGGCCCCGCCGCCCAAATACAAATCGCGGATGTCGATCGGCGCCCCACGAGCGATCCCTTGCACCACAGCGCGCCGAGGCCGACGGTCGCGCTCGGAGAGCCGTCGGAGGGTCGTTTCGGTGCAGTCGCTCGGGCTGGTTGACGGACGTCAACTGTCGCTCAGGCGCTGGGGCGACGGCCCCCAGCCGGTGGTGATCCTGCATGGGTTGCTGGACTCCGCGGAGGGGTGGACCCGGTTGGCCGAAGGTATCTCGGCTCCGTGCATCGCGGTCGACCTCCCCGGCTTCGGCCATTCCGATCCATCGCCGCATGGCTCAATCAGCGGGTACGCGCGTGATGTAGCTGACGCTCTTGAGATGCTCGGGATCGAGCGTTTCACTTTGGTCGGCCACTCGCTCGGTGGTGCCGTGGCCGCCGCGCTCGTCGAGCTGATCCCGTCGCGAGTGAGCTCGCTGGTGCTTCTGGCTCCGGCCGGGTTCGGCAGGATCCCTCTCGCCGAAGCGGCCTCGCTGCCGGGCGTGCGCAACCTGGTGCAGGCGAGCCTCCCGCTCGTGCTCTCCAGCCGGCGCGCGGTCACCGCCGGCTTCGTGAAGATGGTCACCAACGGCGAGACGCCCGAGCAGGACGTCGTCGAGCGCGTCACCAAGCGCGCCGGCGACCTAGTCGCAGGCGCGCGCGAGGGCACCCGGGCCGTGGTCAAAGCCGGCCGCCGTGCCGACGCGTTCCATCGTCGCCGGATTGCCTACGACGGCCCCGTGTTCGCGGTCTGGGGCGACCACGACCGGCTGGTGCCAGTCGCCCACCGTCACGGAGTCAAGCGCGCGTTCCCCCACGCGCGAATCCAGGTGTGGTATGGCGTCGGCCACCACCCACTCACCGAGCGCTTCGACGACCTCCTCACCCTCGTAACGAACGCATCCACCGCCGCGCACCGTCCGGTGCGTCGCAAGGCGGCCAAGCCAGTGATGGCAGCGATGACCGCCAGCAACAACAACGGAGTCATCACACTGGCTGGTGAGCGACCTCGCATACATAGCAGTGCGTAGCTATTAGCTATCGCAGATGGCCGTTACGCGGCCGAGTTCGACCTGCGCCAAGTCGCCACCCTGTACCCCGATGACTCCCATGATCGGCTAGCTGGGGCATCCCCAAGTTTTGACGGGACCACCGATTCGTCTTCTTGAGCGTCCCGGAGGTTTCGACGCAGTAATCCATGCTCGGCGCTGCGTACTGGCGAGGGCGGGCGGCTCCTACCAGCAGTGCTTGAACACGCGCCCATCCAGGGCGGTGTTGAACAGCGCGCCCATGATGCCGGCCTTCGCGTCTGCGGCACAGAAACCGGGATAGCCCCTGTACTCCGCATCCAGCACGGGCTTGCCTGCCGTCAAGTAAGGAGTCAGCAGATTGCACTCGCTGTACTGGTTGCACTGCTCGTCAATGACGCCATTGAACGACGGCTGCAGCGAGCCCGCCTGCTCCGGGTCGTTCTTCTGGAAGACGGCGAGTCCGACGGCATGCACGGCCTGGGCGACCCACTTGTTGTACGCGATCTGCTGCGCGCCGCTGATCGGGAAGCCAGTCGAGTTCTCCCAGCCGTCCATGTTGTCCGGCTCCACCGCGTCAAACCCCTTCGCCGCGCACATCTGGAAGCGGGCGCTCATGATCGGCGCGAGCGTGGCGATCTGCCGCACGTCCAGCCACCGCTCCCCCGGCCACCCGTTCGTGGCGCCCTTCACGCTGGCCGGGAACTTGCCGGCGTCCGACCGCCAGTTCTCCCACGTGCCCACGTCGATGTAGCAGATGGCCTTCTGCCCCGCGGCGTGGAACTTGGCGACCGTGGCCGCGCTGTTGTCGAAGCCGTCGAAGTCCGACGCCTGCACGGGCTGGATCTTCGGCGTGCCCTGCAACTGCCAGTACCACGTCAGGGACTTGGGTGGCGTCCATTGCGCTGCCGCCGACGCAGCAAGACAGAGCGATACGGCGAGCACGGTCAGGAAGATGCGCTTGATCATCGCCCACCGTCCCGATCTTCCGTCGTCATTGCGCCCGTTGGCTCCGTATGAGACCCTCGGCCCCCGCGCACGCTGGTGGGTGCTGCCGTCTCCTCGTTCCTTCCTAACCGACGCATTGGGTGAATCAACGATTCGGCACACTTCGCCGACTGCATCCTCAGGCTTTGGGTCGTGAGCCCGCATCCGTCTAAATCTAAGCCTCGGCGATGTGCCGGAGAACTACGCGCGACCATCGGGTGTTCATAACCAGCTTCGGCGTGCGACTGCCTCAGCCGGAGGGACAGCGTCGGGTTCAGGGAGACTCCTGCCCGCGCGAGCGTTTCCTCGATGTCGCCTCGCTCCTGGAGCGTGGGCTGCCCAGAGCCGAAAGGATCGAACAGCTTGACCGGGGGCATACGCAAATGTCCTCCCGACCCCACGACGCGGTCGCGAACGGCCACCGCGGCCGCGATAGCGGCGTTGAGGCTCCACTCCCGGATCGCGACATCGCCGTCGCCGCGCACTACGTCAGTCGGTATGGGCACCTTCCCAGTCCCATCTACTCGCGCCACGCAAGGATCGCCTAGAGATGAACTCGCCCGGTTGGTCATCACCGGCTCGGGCGTCGCCGGGGGAGTAATCCGCTTCATGTCCACCTAATCGGCAGCGATCCCGGGAACGTTGAGATCGCGGCCCGCTTCGTGCCCTTCCTCCCGGCGCTACGGTTCGCGACCGTGAGCGTCGTCGCGGCCGAGCCCGCGGAAGCCCGGCAGGTCCGGGGCGCTCATCGCTCTCTCTGCTCGTGCGACGCGACGGTGCAGTCAGCCCAGGTTGTGTGTAGGCCCAGTGCTCAGGTTCGTGTCACTGCCGACGCCATCGGGGCACGTAGGGATCAGTGTTCCCCTCGTCGCCAAACGGATCGTAGGTTCCCTCCGGCGTGTGCAGCGCCAGTCGCTCCGGGCTGATGGCGTCCGGCGAGAAGATGGCATTCATGCGCGGGTCCTCTTCCAGCGGCAGCCCTGCCGTGTCGACGGCGTAGACGTTCCCGCCCCTCGGAGGTCCGTGTTGCGAGATCAGGCAGGCCGCTCCGTCACGTTCTGGCGAGCACTGCGCGCCCGTGCAACAGCCTCGCGTACGCGGACCGCGATCGCCTCCTCGGAGCGGCGCAGCACCCCGAGCCTGACGCCCTTGTAATACAGCGCCCCGGCGACCCGTCGGCGGCGCTCGGTTAGTGCACTAGCGCCTCAGAGGGGTCGTGGCTCGGCTCTTGAATAGGTAGCGAGAAGCCAGATTATAGCTACCTAACGATGGACGACAGGCCCCTCCCAGCACCCCAGTCGCGGCCGCCGACAGCCCCGATCGAGCGCGAGCTCGGGCGTGCCGCCGCGTACGCGCAATCGGCTTTGGCGCCCGCCACCCGCCGCG
>JADGPN010000305.1 GCA_017882465.1 Solirubrobacteraceae bacterium | reverse complement strand
GTGGTTGCTCAGGCGGTGAGAGTGGCCGTCAGCGCACGAAGAGCCCACTCTGGCCCGAACGGACCGCTGAAGACGCCAGCGTGGGGATGGCGCGCCCCGGGTCTCTCATTCGACCGTCGAACTACACCGGTCGCGTGGGTGCGCGCTTGGATGTCAGCGGTCTGCGCGGCGAGATGTCAGCGGTCGCGCCGTGCTGTCAGCCACGGGAAGATCCGGACCGGAGCCATCAGCGTGGGGGAGAGGGTGACCACGTCCGCACGGCTGTCATTCGACCGTCGCTCTACAGCCGGTTGGTGGGTGGACACTTTCCTGAGAGCGGTTTGGCCACGTTTCTGAGAGGCGGTTGGCCGCGCGGTGAGAGTGGCCGTCAGCGCACGAAGAGCCCGCTCTGGCCCGAACGGACCGGCTGGAATGCCAGCGTGGGATGGCGCGGAGCGCGTCTCTCATTCGACCGTCGTTCTACACCGGTGTGGGTGCGCGCTTTCGTGAGAGCAGTTTGCGCGCCTGGATGAGAGCGTTTGCGCGCTTGGTGAGAGCCAGTTCAGCCTTCGAAGAACGTCTGGACGCTGGGGCTCGAGCCGGGGCGTCGGATCGAGCACACGCCGAAGGTGGCCTCGGTTCGTTCTGTTGGCCTGAGCAGTCCGGCTTTGTCCTCGAGGATGCCGGCGGCGATCAGCCGGTCGGCGGCAGCCTGCTCGGCGGGGTATTGGAGCGTGTCGCGTGCGCGTTCTCGGCCGGGCCGTAGCTGCACGCCGCGAACGCGTTTGCAGAGAAAGGCCGAGTACCGCCTCGCCGAGCTCCGCCGCCAGCTCGACGAGCGCGAGGTCGGGTTCGCGATCGCCTACCGCACCTACCAGACCCTCAGCCGTCGACGGCCGCTGCGCGCCTCCTGACAGCCGCCCGCGCCTGCGCCGGTACAGCAGCCGCAAGCTCGCCGGCGCGGGCCTGGCGCTCGAGCGCGCGGTACACCGTCGAGCGCGCGACGCCGAACAGCTGGGCGAGCTCGCTGCTCGTGTTTTCGCCCGCCGCGTGCAGACCCGCCAGCACAGCTTCCTGCTTCGGGGTGAGCTTCGGCTGCTTGCCACGCAACCTGCCCTTGGCGCGGGCGACCTTCATGCCTTCCCGGGTGCGCATCCTGATCAGGTCGGCCTCGAACTCGGCGACCATCGCCAGCACGTTGAACAAGAGCCGCCCGACCGGATCGCTCGGATCATGAACCGAGCCGTCGATGCTCAGGCTCACCCCGCGCCCGGTCAGCTCCTCGACGATGTCCCGCGCGTCAGGAACCGAGCGCGCCAGACGATCGAGCTTGGTCACCACCAACGTGTCGCCGGCGCGACACGCCGCCATCGCCTCCCGCAACCCAGGCCGATCGCGCCGTCTGCCGGTCAGCCCATGATCGACATAGATCCTTGCAGGCGTGACGCCGAGCGCCGTGAGCGCGTCGCGTTGCGCGGTCAGGGTCCTGCGCGTCGGTGGAGACGCGTGCGTAACCGATCAGGATCCCGCTCACGCCCGGAGTGTCCCATATAGGGCACCTTCACCGGGCAGATCATCGGGCGGGTCTTACGGGACACAGAGACCCGAGTAGCCGCCTGCAACTTGAGCGGCCAGCGGGTGTCCCGGTGGGGGAACCCCAAACGGATCATGGCGCTCGCTGCGGACGCAATGCGTGCTGCACGACGGCTGATTTCCGCACTGTGCGGAACGGCTCCGGTCGGCGACCGACGGTGTGGCTACCGTGTCGCGGATGAGCATCGAGTGGGAGCTTGAGGACGATGAGGACGGGGTTGCGGAGAGCGAGTTCCACGCCGCGCTGAGCGGCGGTCGATACGACGAGGCGCGTGCGCTGATCGACGAGCGCTCGGCGGACTCGGATTGGCCGCGCTGGCGGGCGGCGAGCATGCTGGAGGATCTCGGCTTGTCGCTGGCGCACGCGGGGCGATACGACGAGTCGATCGTGGCGTTCGAGCGCGCGTTGGAGCTGGGGTGGGACGTGGTACCTGACGGTCGCTGCGAGATCGCCCGGGTGCTGCTGCTGGCGGGTCGCCATGCGGAGGCCGACGCGCTGTGGAGTGAGTTGCGGGACGCGGATCGCGCTGGGGTTTGGGCGATGAACGCCGGCGGGTTCGCCTACAGCGAGGCCGGTCGCGACGAAGAAGCGGTCGAGTGGCTGGCGGCAGGTTTGCGCCTGGCGATGGACCGCGACGATCCCGAGCGCGTGGTCGATCAGATGTCCGATGCGCGAAGGGCGAGTCTGCGGCGGTTGGGTCGTGAGCTGGACAGGCTGGAGCGCGAGGTCGAGGAGTTTCGGGCGCGCGCCGCGGCGCGCGAGCAGGAGCGGATGTCTGAGTTTCGTGCTGTGGCGAAGCAGGCGGGGATTACGGTGCGCGGGCAGCTGACGACGATCGCGTGGCTTACCGAAACCGACTATGACATTGCCCGCGATCGCTGGCCGGGGTGGGTCGACGGTTTGAACCACGACGAGCCATTCGACCAGCGCCGGGCGCGGATGGAGTGGCGTCTGCGCGAGCGTCGCGCGGACGGGGACGGCCCGTTTGTGGTCGTGACGATCGACCTCGATCGCTACGCCGCGTGGTGCGAGGAGCTGGGACACGAGCCGGTGGATCGTCGCTCGCGGGCCACGTTTGTGCAGCGCGAGCGTGAGCAGCGCGCTGGGCGGCGGTGGCCGCCGGGTCGCAATGAGCCGTGTTGGTGCGGCAGCGGGCGCAAGTACAAGCGTTGTTGCGGGGCGCTGGAGATGCACACAATCGCGCGCTCAGCGGCGTAGGACCGGGTGCCGGTCGAGCTGACAGAGCGGGCGATCCGCGACGTGATCGCGGTGATGGGCGAGTGGGACGACGCGCAGGCGGCGGAATCGGCGCTGAACTGGATGGGCTGGGAGGGCGAGGGCCCGTTGCTGCTGCGCCGCTACGACGTGCAGCTGTTCGTGTGGTACACGTTGCCGCGCAAGTTCCTGACCTCACTCGAGCACAAGCGCGAGGCGGCCGAGGCGCTGGCGCTGACGCTTGAGCGGCTCGGAGGTCGTGCCGCGAGCTACGCGGAGGTGTGCCGCTCCACCGAGACCGAGGAGCTCCTGCGGGCATGGGAGAGCAAGGATCCGACGGCGCGGCGGCGGCTCCGAGAGCTGCTTGAAGGTTCGGGGATCGAGCCGCCCGATACCGAGCTGCTCGCATGGGGCAGTGTGATGGGCTTCGAGGAGGCGTGCGTACGCGAACAAGTCGCAACCACGCTCGAGGAGGCAGTCGAGGACGGGCGGCTATCGCCGGGCACGCCCGGTTTCCGCCGCCGCCAGGCGCAGGTTGCCGACGCGGCGCTGAGCGAGCCGGCCAAAGACAGTGGCGTGCGCACTCGCCTGCAGGTGGTGCACGCCGAGCGCGTGCAGCGATGGCTGCAGCGAGGCAACACTCGCGGCAGCGAGCAGCGTCGCACGATCATCGAGCCGATCGCCGGTCTTCTGGCCGCCGCCCCGCCGGTCGTCGATCCCCCGGCAGCACGGGCTGTTCTTGCGCCGACGCTATGGCTGCTGGAGCAGGCGAGCGACGGGATCGCGCTCACGCAAACGGGCGCGCTCAACCGTGCGCTCGTGCGCGAGATCGCCGAGCGCTGGCCCGACTGGTGGGACGCGGGGCTGTTCGGCCCTCCCAATCGTCAGGACGACCTCGCGCTGCTCTGCGAGCTAGACGAGCTGCTGCGCCATCTCAGGCTCGTGCGCCGCACCAGTCGGCGGATCATCACCACAGCGCGAGGCCGCCAGCTGCAGGCCGACCCGGCAGCGCTGCTCGTAGCGCTCGCAACGGAGCTGCTGGCCGGCGAAAGCTTCCGCGCCGCCTGCGCCGAGCTGGCCGTCGCACTGATCCTCGACGGCTTCGTCACCGACTACTCCGACGCGCTCGCCGATCGCATCCACCCGGCAATCGTCGCCGAAGGCTGGCAAGCCGCGGGCGCGCCGCCCGAGCCCCGGGACGTGGGGTGCACGATCGCCGCCTTCATACGCCCCGCGGAGGCGACCGGGTTCCTCGAGCACCAGAAGAGCGGCTCGGGTCGGAAACCAAAGCCACTGATCCTCACCGACGTCGGGCGCGCAGCCCTGATGACAGGACTGCGCGCGCGTGCGCTCGCGCCGTCGATGGGACCGTACTGAGCGCGCGCCGCGAACGGCCACTCAGCTCGTCGCATACCCCTCGCAGGACCTCGGTGCGACGTCGGCAAGGAAGCCGCTCGCTCCAGCGACGCTGGAGAGGTTATGCGCGCTTCGATGACAGCGATCTGCGCGTCTGGATTACAGTGGCTGCGCGCTTGCTGTTAGCGCTTGAGCAGCGTTTGGATGCTTGGGATCGGGACGAGGCGTCGGTTCGGGCGGGACGCGAAGGTGGCTTCGGTTCGCGGACTCGGCCTGAAACGGGAACGGAGGCTTTCGCGTCCACGCACCCAGCTAGAGTCGCCGCGTGGCGAAACGGAACGGCGCGACACGCAAGCGCAGAGAATCGCGAGCGCGCTCCAGGCGCCATCGCGGGTCGCGAGCCCCTGGCCAGCGCGGACTCGGTGAGCAGCCCGAACGGACCGAGGCGCAGCGGATGGCAGACGACAGCTGGATCGAATGGGGCGGCGAGCTGATCTGGGTCGTCGGCTTCACGTCGGGGGGCGCGCCGTACGGGCTCCGGGTCTGCGACTTCGACCGCGCGGACCTCGAAGCCATGGGGCTGGACGTCGCGGCGCTGGAGGACGCCGGGCAGCTATCGACCGCAGAGTCCTCGATCGAGGAATCAAACGGCTGGCTTTGCGACGACGACGCTCCGTTCTGAACCGGTGAGCACTATCACCCCGTGGGGCCCTCACTGGTCGAGAAGGTCCGAAAGCACAGCCGCAACGTCGCACCCATACGGGCCGGGGACTTCGCCGTAAACGACGCACTGTCATTGCGACCGTCGCCCTACAGCATGTGTGGGTGCGCGCTTTCATGAGAGCAGTTTGCTTTGCGGGCCTGGATGAGAGCGGTTGGTCACGGGCGTGAGAGCGCTCGCACAAGGGGGCGTCTGGATCGGCGCGGGCGAGCGAGACGAGCAGGGGACGGGGATCGTGGGGAGGAGGCGCCGATGGGCACCCGGACTGTCATTCGACCGTCGCCCTACAGCACGGTGTGGGTGGACACTTCCGTGTCAGTGGTTTGGCCAGCTAGATGACAGCG